>NZ_MWMM01000029.1:0-10382 GCF_002189605.1 Pseudobacillus badius | reverse complement strand
CGAATTTTAGAAACAAAAGAATGGCTAGAAAACAGCCAATCTTAGTGGCTCAATTTTTAATTAATAAATGGCTCACTTTTCAGTTGCGAAATACAATCCTTTGATTATTTTTAAATATAGGTGCTGTAAAGACAACAATCATATCTCCGTCCAGCCTAATCATATCAGTATCATTAACGGCTGAATGGTTAATAGGTAGATTAAATAAATCATCCTCCTCACCAGTACGGATAATAACTTGATTTTCTTTATCTATAATTCGAATCATCCCATCATCCCGTAAAACCGACTGTAATAAAGGACGCATTGAGGGGGAAAATAAATCATTGGTGTTTACTTTTTCTAATAATCCTTCTCCTATTTCTTTAAGATTTTCCATCTCCCGATTTTCAGTCAACTTCACATAAGAAAAATAAATAATGGCGTTGGCAATCAATAGGATGAGAAGGGACCAACAAACTAAAAGTAAACTAAGCTTTGCTTTGATACTCATTTTTCTTTCCTTTGATCATAAAGCCAACTCCACGAACCGTATGAATAAGGGGATGTGAGAACCCATGATCTATTTTTTTTCGGAGATAACCCATGTACACGTCTACTACATTCGTTTCCCCTACATAATCAAATCCCCATACTGCGTTAAGTAGTTGATCTCTTGATAAAACTTGATTAGAATGATCCATCATAAATACCAGCAAATCAAACTCTCTTCTAGTCAATTCTATAGGTAGATTTGCCCTAAATACAGATCTTGCAACGTCATCAACTTCTAAGTCATCGATGATTTTTAAGGAATTGGTCGAATTCAACTTCATTTTTAATTCCGATACCCTAAGAGCTGATCTGACTCTTGCTAATAGTTCCTCCATCTCAAAGGGTTTTGTAATATAGTCATTTGCACCATGATCAAGCCCATTCACTTTATCGTATACAGAATTACGGGCTGTAACCAAGATAATGGGAGTTTTTTCATCCTCTAAGCGAACCCGTCGCAGGACCTCAAAACCGCTCATTTCAGGGAGCATAACATCCAGTAAAATGAGGTTCCATTCACCTTCCTTTACGCGTTTTAAGGCTTCCTTTCCATTTTCCACCGCCTCAACTTCGTATCCCTCATGCTCTAGCTCCAGTGAAAGAATCCGGGCAATCTTCTTCTCATCCTCAACGATTAGGATTTTCTTTGTCATATCGCTTTTCCTCCCTTTCCTCTACCAACAACTATGCAAAATGTTTATGACAAGTATTTAAGAAAATCTTAAGATTTTTATAAGATTCTTTAATTGTTTTACTTTTATCATTACATCTTCACTTAGACTTTTCACCATTTGAGTGTCAGTGAATTCAACCAACCATTTATTGTCCGATACATTGTTATCACTTAATTTCTCGTAACCTGTATTCAAGATGGTATTCAGAAATTGCACCTTTACAACGATAAGGAACTTCCAACAGGAAAAGCCCGAATTCTTAGCATTAAAGTTAAGAATTTGGGCCATTTGATGATCATCCTTTATTTATAAAGTGCACAATATTTCCATAGTTAATAATGTCTCCGAGACCCTAGCAACGGATGAATTTGTCTTTCATTTTGAATTTTTCTTAGTAATCATCCATTTTACCCCCGGCAACACGAAACACTTGTAATACAGAATTTTCTTTGTCTATAATCCACTTAAAAATTATTTAATTGATAAGCTTGTAAATGAATCTTATGTTTATTCTATATTGGTACAGCGTTTATTTGCAGAAACTTGTGCTGCAGCTTGAGCAACGATAGCTATTATATTAGCGTGTTCTTGGGTATTCACAACCGTATACATTGCTTTCACTAAAGGACGCTGACTGTCCTTAACAATATATTTTGGAGGTACTTTATTTAGTGAAAGCGCTAAAATATCCTCTCGGCACTTGTCGCATTTACAAGAAAGATGCAAGCGGTCTAAATGCTCTGCAATCATTCCTTTAATGACATCTTCCATTACATTATGCACAGCCATTTTTAATCCTCCATTTCTCTTTCATTATGAAGCAGCTAAAAGATATCAATGATTACTTAAAAGAACAAATTATTCTGCAATTTCAAGCAGTGAAGGGCCGCCCCTAGGCCCATCAAACTGCCCAAGCAGCTGCCTGATTTCTTTTAAGTTCACTTCAGTTTCGTACACTGTTCTTTCTATCCTGTTACAGAAAGAACAGATTTTTCATCCAGTGTATAACGTTATTAGATCATTTTTTCCAACTGAGATAACAAGGAAATAACATGATCAGAAGCTTCCTGAAGCTGTTCAAAAGCATGTTGAGCTTCAGGTAGATTTCCTTGTTCGTAGCTTTCTACAGCTTGTTTTGCATAATAATGTACAGCTTGGTGAGGCTCTTCGAGCTGTTGAAACGCAGATTGGTTTTTAATGAACGGAGGTAGCTCGCCGTAATACCATTGACCGAGCCTGCACGATGCATAGGATGAGACCTGATTCGAATCAAGCGTTTCTATCTCAAGTAGCATATTATAAACTCTCCATTTCCAAAGAAGGTGGTCTGTTTTGGCCACCTTAATGACATCTTTGGCATTTAGTCTAATATTTGTTTCAAAGAAGGTGCGGCGATACTCATCCATCTGTTTGCTTAGTTCAAAGATTACTTGAGCTGTTCTCTTGGCAATATCTTGAGATAAAGTACCAAGATCAAGCATTGCTGAATTTCGTTGGGCAATTTCCATAATCGCAGAAGTCTGCTCCTCCGTCATTGCTGCAATTTGTGAAGTCGATTGATTAATTTTCTGCATAGTTGATACGATTTTTTCTAATGCTTCGTCCGCATACTGGGCTTCTTCAACACTCCGCTCAACCAGCTTTTCAGTGCTGCCCATTTGTTGTGTCACTTGACGAGAAACGCCTTGCAAAGATTCCATATTGGCGGTAATCTGCATAGTTTGTTCTTTTGTGTGTTCAGCTAACTTTCGAACCTCTTTCGCTACAACCGCAAAGCCTTTTCCATGTTCTCCGGCACGCGCTGCTTCAATACTCGCGTTCAGAGCAAGTAAATTCGTTTGATCTGTAATTTCTTGAATCACTTTTACTACACTTTGGATTTGCTCAATTTCCTCATTTAGTTGATTGACTTGTCTCGTCACATCATGGTAGACATGACCCACTTTTTGAATATCATGTAAGGCTTCATTAATAACTTGTTTGCTTTGTTCAGCCGATTGGACGGCTTCATCTGTTCTTTCAGCTACTTTGACGGAATGATCGGCTACTTCCATAATAGAGGCGCTCACTTCCTCGGCAGCAGCTGTAACGTTATGGCTTTCCTTCACTATATTGTCCATTTCTGTGATCAGCTGCTTCGTTGTATCCAGCTGTGTCATGTCATTGAGCATGTCAGAAACACCAAATAGAAAAGATTTAAATGTTTCCTCCATATACACCTCCACGATAAGCTGCTGGTCGAAGGCTGCTAGTTTCTGAACGGCAAGGACTATCTTCATCATTTGGTTAGGATGCGGATGGAGTTTCTCCATTAATATTGTTGTCATAATTTGAATCAGCAGATGATGCGCAGCAATAAAGTGTTCTGCTGTCAGATGGATGCGGCTGTGCACCTGGCCAACCACGATTCTCGTCAGTATATATTCTTTATCGACCTCCGCTCGGAGGAGCTGCTCAACATACCTTTCCATTGTCAGCCTTAAACGCTCAACCGTAGAATGTTCCGTAATTATTTGCTTAAGATGATCTACAGAAGTGATATGCTCGTAAAATTGATTCACTATTTCTTCTTTATAAGGAAGAAGAATGGGCAGAGCTTCTTTTACATGACTCAGCGTTTCCTGGCTAACCCCCATAAATGCCAGCCGTTCTTTCACCCTTTCTCCTACAGTAGATATCTCTTTTGCCTCAGAATTATCCAAATAGTCCACCCATGACTTTGTCTTCTTTGAAAAAAGCTTCATATTTTTCCTCCCTCAATCTTTATATAGCTGCTCGTTGTCGTTAATGCATCTTTTTTAATCTATCTCCTTAATTCCCGTAGCTCTGACAGATTCTTTTAAATACTCTTCAAAATCCTGACTAGACAAAGGCTTACTAAATAAAAAACCTTGCCCTTGGCTACAGCCATCCTCTCTGAGAACGTCTAGCTGTCTCTGATTTTCAACCCCTTCTGCAATCACATTGATACCAAGGGTTTGCGAGAGAGTCAGGACAGCTTGCACAATTGCCTGACTTTCCTTATTTTGATGAATATCCCGAATGAACGAAGCATCAATTTTCAGCGTATCGACAGGTAAGTGCTTAATATAGCTAAATGAACTGTACCCTGTTCCAAAGTCATCAATAGAAATATGAACCCCCAAATCTCTAAGTTGTTGTAAAACAGTTATTGCATTTTCAATATTAACAAATATACTTTCTGTCACTTCAAGCTCAAGCCATTCCGGTTCCAATTTGGTTTCTATTAGAATCTCTTCAATTTTCCTTACAATATCAGGGTACGAGATTTGGCGCGCAGACAAATTGATGGATATCTTTAGCGGAGTATAACCTTTATCTTGCCATTCTTTATTTTGTTCGCACCCACGGCGCAGTACCCATTCCCCTAAAGGGAGAATTAATCCCGTTTCTTCAGCCAAGGGAATAAATTTATTGGGAGAAATCTTCCCCAGTTCTGGATGATTCCAACGCACGAGCGCTTCCATTCCAATTAATTTGTTTTTTGAAAGATCTATCTTCGGTTGGTAATCAATATGAAACTGCTCAAGCTGAATCGCTTTTCTCAACTCATTCTCCAATAAAATACGCTCCAATGATTTTTCTTCCATTTTTGCTTCGAAAAAGGCATATCCGTTCCGGCCTCGTTCTTTTACAAAATAAAGAGCGGTATCTGCTTTGCTCAACAGTTCATCAGCTTCCGCTCCGTCTTGTGGAAAGATCGCAATACCGATACTACAGGAAGGTGTATACAGCTGGCCGGCGATTTCTAACGGTTTTTGGAAGTCTAAATGAATCCGTTTCACCAGCCGCTCCAGTTCTTCTACATTGGATATGCCTTTTAGCAGGACAGTGAATTCATCGCCGCCTAACCGGGCAACTAAATCCGTTGAACGAAGTGACTTTTTAATACGCTCGGCTGCTTTAGTTAAAATAAAATCGCCATTCTCATGCCCCCATGAATCATTCACAAATTTGAATCGATCTAAATCAATAAACATCACAGCAAGCTGAGAAGAGGAACTTTTTGCTTTCTTAATCTCCTGCCGCAAATGCTTCATAAATAATCTACGGTTCGGCAGATCGGTCAAAGTATCATGATAGGCTAAATGATAAATCATTTTTTCCGACTTTTTCCGATCGGTTATGTCTCTCATGATGAGCACGAAATCTTTTACTTTTCTGTCCTCGTTCATAATGGGACTAATTCTTGTTTCCATATCCTTATACTGATTTCTGCTCGTTCTAATACGAAACTCTATTTGCGAAGACATTTTTTTCTTTTTAGCTAGTAATCTTAATTCAGTGTATAAAATCTTTTGATCTTCTTCATGAATCCACTTGAAGAGCGGGTTAGACTTTAGTTCAGACATGTCATGCCCCAGTATTGTTACATGAGAAGGAGAAATATATTGAAAGTTTCCTTCTTTGTCAATAATTGAAATCAAGTCAGCTGAGTTTTCCGTAATTAAACGGTATTTCTCCTCGCTTCTTCGCATTTCTTCTTCCATTTTCTTTCGAAGACTGATATCATTTCGGATCGACACATATTGATACGGCTTTCCCTGATCATTTAAAAAAGGAACAATCGTCGTATCTACCCAGTAAAAAGAACCATCCTTCGCTCTATTCCGCACCTCTCCCCTCCAGATTTCTCCTGACCCAATTGTAGCCCACATTTGTTTGAAAAATTCCCCAGAATGGTAGCCTGAATTTAAAATACGATGATCTTGACCTATTAATTCTTCTCGGCTATATTTGGAGATTTTACAGAACTGGTCATTTACATAAAAGATCCTTCCCTTTTGATCAGTGATGGCAATGATAGAAGACTGATCCAGTGCATATTTGACATCTTTTAACTCTTTTAACAAGGCTTCAATTGGTTTATTTTTTTCATCTAATGGCTCCATTAAGTGAGAAAGTTCAGAAAGGTCCGGTGTAGCAGGTGCTTTTTTCAATTTATTTTCCTCCCGCTCTATGAAATATATAATGTTTAGGTTAAATAAAATCCGACAAAAAACCGACTCTTTAAAAAAGAGTCGGTTGCACTAGTCGCTCCAAGCCATTCAAGTGCCCAGATATAAATGGCTTTTCATTGCTTCTCTATATGACTATTATATTTAATAGTAAATGGCTTAGTTGAATAATTCTTTACGAATATGATAGTTCTTTTAGCCTAAACAGTCAATAAAAAATGAAAAATACAGAAGAAGCAAAATACTCTCTCCCTCTTGATAGGTTCAGTACTAAAAAGATTATGGTAATATTGCTACTTTAAAATAAAGTTTGATCATTTTCTAATTTTTCGCTCCACAATCGTACCCGTTAGTTGAAGTACAACGACCTTTGCCTTTCAGCAACTAACTCCACCATTTTCATTGCAATAAAATTTCACGTCTATCAAATAAAGTTCTTCTTGGGGTCTGATCTCGAAAATGCGGATTTACAACGCTAAGCTACTTACAGGGTTAACAATGAATGGTTTAACAGCGATAAAACTTTTGAGACAGGTCATATGAGACACTAATAAATACTTTCTTTAAATCAGCCACCTTACTCTAAGTACATTCCCTTAACAAGCGCATAGAATAATTTAACAAACTGTAAAGGGATTGAGAAAAGTGTACCATGCTTCTTATATGAATCCATATTCTTATTATGTTGGTGTACCAATGTATAACTATCCAAGACAATCTGTTAACTGGACTTCTCCTAATGGGGTATATGTAAACAGATTTAATTCTTTTCGTTCTCCCAACGGTGTTGGAAGTACTTTGAGAACAGATTTTGGACCAAAACCATTTGTCGCGAATATCAATGAAGCAACGAAGCAAAACAATACGTATCGTACTGCTTTATGGACAGGAACACATTTACAAGTTACTTTGATGAGTCTCAATGTTGGCGAAGATATTGGTTTGGAAATGCACCCTGACGTTGACCAATTCTTACGTATCGAGCAAGGCCAAGGTATCGTTCAAATAGGAGAGACTAAAGGTAATTTAAACTTTCAAAAGTGTGTCTATGATGATTCCGCCATAATGATACCCGCTGGAACATGGCATAATTTAACCAATACAGGTAATATTCCATTAAAACTTTATTCAATCTATGCACCTTCACAACATCCACATGGAACAGTTCATGTAACCAAAAAAGATGCAATGGCTGCGGAAGGCCACTATAACTAATGGTTAAAATTTTGAATTGAAATATTTATTGTTAATTTTAATGCTAAATTACTGTGAATTTGAACTTTCTCCATATTATCTGAACTATTTAACTTTATATGTCTTGCTTTATATATGGTTCAGGAACGGAAATAGATTTTGGTTCTTTCCAACATTTGTAGGGAGAAATATGATTATAGGATATGGTTGGAGATGGTTTGGATAAATTCACCATATAATAAACCCAAATAGCGTCCATTCATTCCAATGTTTCTAATGGAATATAAAGAGGTTAAGGGAATACGGTATGAGTATGATAAACTTTAAATCTTTTCGTGGTTATGTCACCATGATTAGTGACTTTGTGATAAGTCAAAATGATGAAGAAACGGGTTGTTATAAACTAATATCTGTAGATAATGGTTCAGGAGCTTTAGTAAATTTTGTAGTATCGCCCACCACTTACTTTGTAAACCATGCTACGGTAGCAGTAGGTGATTGGATAACTGGATATTATGATGGAAATGCAGCAATTCCTCTTATTTTTCCTCCGCAATATCGTGCAATTGTTATGGCAAAAGAAACACCCTATCAAAATGTGAAAGTTGACTATTTTAACAATCAGCTTGTGAGTAGCGATGGGAAATTACGATTAAATATTTCCTCATATACTCCTATTTTATTGCAAAATGGGCAAACCTTTTCAGGAAAGCCTGTAAATCGAAATCTAATTATTATCTATGACTTTGTTACAAAAAGCAGCCCTGTCCAAACTACGCCCTCTAAAATAATAGTTTTGTGTTAGAGGTGATATTAAAAGTCATCTCAAATTTTTGCATGAGATATACTTAGCATTTCGTGCATTTGTTTTAAACACAATCAAATGAAAAGATGCTCACTCGGAAGACGTTTTAAGAAGTCCCTTTCTTCACTTCCTCCATGAGGTGTTCGGTACTCCGTTTTGCTAGGATTCTACTAACGTCATTTAAACCTGTGATGGAGTCCATATTAATTTCAAGACAGAAAATAGAATTACTGAACGAGTCAGATAAAATTGCGATTTCATTGGTATCTTTTCCTGAGACAGCTCAGAATAATTTTTTGGAATCTCCATTCATTTGTGGAGAATAAGAATAATACCAAAAGAAAGGAGCTCCTGCACGGATAAATCCCTTACCTGATAAGGGATTTATTTTATTTTTCCATTCCTCCCTATACATGATTTTTAAATTGTTAATTTCACAGGGTTTTAGACCATTCAACCAGCCTGATGGTTGCATAAAAAGTGGGTTTTTATGCGCTACACTCCTTGAAGGTCAATTTAAGTCTTCATAGACAAAGTGATGAATAGTAGACACATAAAACGGCATAGTGAGGTAAAGAAAATGCCAATTCACGAATTTGGTTTAGGTGATATTGCAGAGTGCCCGAATTGCGGTAGAGGATTTGAGTTAAACAACTTGGATGAAGAAGAATTAAATGATTTTGATGAATACTTTGAACATATCACAACGTGTGATGATTAAGTCACAGTTCGTTAAAGGTGTTCTTAAAGTCATTTGGATAGGAACTGTTCGTATATTGCATATCCAATCAATAATAAGTACATTGCAAATCCAATGGTTAAAGCTATATACTTTAAAACCCGCACAACGTTGCACCTTCTTTAAAATTTTAGAGCATCGCACTCATGACTTAGTATTTGAGAGATTAAAAAGAATATACAAACAAAGTTTTATTTACTGTCACAGTTCGTGGAAAGTGCGTCGGTTAAATAAAGAGAGAGGTGGAATTTCAAAAGACCAGGCATCAGCCTGGCCGGACCAAAGTTCAAGTCATAGGTGTACAAAGGGCTAAAAGAAAGAACCTTGATTACGATTAATTTATCCGAAGATAAATCGAATATACAAAAAAAGTAAGGAAATCTCCTGACCCATTAACTAGCCTGTATGTGTTCCGGGGAGGATTATAGATGACCACTACTTTAAACAGTGTTTCCAACTAATTTTAAAATATAAAAAAAAAAGCCAGGTCTTGCCCAGCTTACCAACGTTTGTATCCAATTAAGTGAAAGCGGAGTACCCTTGAATATAAAGTAGTTTATTCAAATACAAAAAAAGGTGAAAAAGCCAGGAAATCTCCTGGATAGTCAAGGTGTAATTCATGCTACATGGAAATGCTGGTGGAATAACCTTGATTACAGGTAGTATACCCAACAATATAAAAAACACCAAAAGACAAAGTGTTATTTGACACATAATGCGCAATAGAATGACCTAAAAATAGGATGCTCCATTAAATAAAAAAAGCATTAATCAGATTTACCGATTAACACCAAACGTACTAGGGAAATGTGTTCGCAGATGAGGGCTCTTAACTGAGCATCTTTACATCTCTTCAGTTCATTAAGTAAATGGTCTAACTCTCTTGTAAAGATTAAACGCTCATCCTCACTCACCATAGTGACACTCCTTCTTACAGTAATAAGACTATGAAAGACAAGTTTAACAACAATATCTTTTTCCTACAAGTGGTGATTCCCTAAATAAAGAATTATCAGAATACCGGTTAAATTGTTTTTTTCAATTAGGTATATTTACTGTACGTTCCGTGGTTTAAATGACATTACTAGTTTTAAATTAAATATTTAACAAACTCTTTATTATAGGTTGCAATTGATCAGTAATAAATCATTAGGACAGCCTCATCATCTAGTTTCCGTTTTTTATAAGGGTTCGTTAATAAATGTTATCTCCAATCACCTAAAAAAGACCTTGGAAATAAGCCCTTTATAGAAGACACAAATTTTTAAGTCGTCTCTTTTTAGTTAAAAATAAACTGTGTATATTTGTTCTTTTACCAATTGGATTTGAGTCAATAATTTGGACACAAAAAAGTTAAGTCTTAGGCTGTTCTTCTAATTTGATCCTCAATGGCTTGAGGTGTTTGATAGCCAATACTGCTGTGAATTCTCTTTCGGTTATACCAGCCTTCTATAAAC
>NZ_MWMM01000028.1:0-13883 GCF_002189605.1 Pseudobacillus badius | reverse complement strand
GAGGTGGAAGCGTGGCGACACGTGGAGCTGACGAATACTAATCGATCGAGGACTTAACCAAAACGCCGTATGGCGTAAAGCAACAAACCATGGCACGGTATTGCCGGTTACTGACACATATTATCCAGTTTTGAAAGAATAATTTCTTTCCATTTTATACAGTCTGGTGGCGATAGCGAAGAGGTCACACCCGTTCCCATCCCGAACACGGAAGTTAAGCTCTTCAGCGCCAATGGTAGTGAGGGGCTTCCCCTTGTGAGAGTAGGACGTTGCCAGGCAACAAAAAAAAGAACAGCAGAAGCTGTTCTTTTTTTGTTTTCTTCTAAAGTAGACTGCTCTTCCTTTGCATCGGTTGTTCTTTTTTGCCATTTCTATAGCAAGCGCGATACAATAAATGAACGGATCATATCAAGGAGGAGAAAAACACATGGAAACTATTTATGATATCGAGGTAACAAATAGTCAAGGCGAGCCTGTTTCTATAGCCGATTTTCAAGGACAAGTATTGCTCATTGTCAATACTGCCAGCAAATGCGGGTTTACTCCACAGTTCAAGGAGCTGCAGTCCCTGTATGAAAAATATAAAGAACAAGGATTCACTATATTAGGCTTTCCCAGCGATGAATTTATGAATCAGGAGTTTGAAGAACAAGAGAAGATTATTGAGTTTTGCCAATTGAACTATGGTGTCACGTTCCCGATGTTCCAAAAGATGCACGTAAAAGGCAAAAATATTCATCCTTTATTCCGTTATTTAACAGCCCAGCAATCTGGACTGCTTACGGGAACAATTAAATGGAATTTCACTAAATTTTTAGTGAGCCGCGAAGGAGAAGTCGTGCAGCGGTATGCACCAAAAACGTCTCCTTTAAAGATAGAAAAAGATCTCCAAGAATTATTGTAATGAATGATGAGAAGGGGTGTTCAACTTCCTCTTTCATTTAAATATTGTTCAATAACTAATGGAATTTTGTGATGTGAAATGTGCAAAAACTGCTTGATTAAGGAAAATTCCTTTCCGGGAGCATGTTTCAACAAATCATACCACCATTCTGTTTCATACCTGGCAATCATGCTGAGATTATAAAGCAAGGCATAGTAGATGAGGATCTCCGGATAGAAGGCTTCCGGCGTTTTGCGGCGGGAAAACATCCATTGTCCGTTTCTTGCATTAAACCGGCAGGGCGCTGCGGGTCTTTCACCGGAGATCCTGATCAACAGCTCGTTCTCATGCGCTCCTTCTACTGCCATGCTGCCGTTTGTTTTCTGGGACAGGAAGTCAGATAAACGATTCTGCGTCATCTGATAGTCATCTAAAATTTGTGCTGTCACCCTATAGCAGCCGTTCTCTTCCTTTTTTAATGAATGAAAGGGAGCCTCCCTGGTTTGAAACGAAAATATTTGATCTAATTCCGGTATTTGTGCAAGTAAATCGTTCATATTTAATTTGGAGCCTTCCAGTTGTTTCACATGAAACATTTTATCGCTGAAGTGGCTGAACAGTCCGTGGCGCTGTGTTCGCACCTCATCCTTTAAAAAAGAATAATTTTGTTTTTTTCTTTTGCGGGTGGAAAGGCCATGCGCCAGCACATGAACAGTGGCAGGGTAAGCAGGATCTACAGCGAGCAAACAAGCTTTTATATAATGGCTCAGTCCGTAGAAAATAAGGACCGGCTGGATGGCCAGCGGTGAATGGCTGGATTGGCTCAAGAAAGTAGTTCCGTGCTCAAGGCTGTACAGAAAACGCGGGCAGTTAGTATAGGCTGCCTCTTCCGCATTGGACAAAGCGATGGAACGATAGGCTGCCTGCAAAAAACTCTTGGCGTCCGCTGTATTTTGGTAGGGCAGCAACGGATCAAATGAGTGAAGAAGTTGATTGTTCATAACGACCTCCGAATATTCTAAAAAATCTAACATATTGAACATACCTTGACAGTATTTTGTCCAATTGATAACCTACTAATAATATTTTCGACCAGGAGGCTCATAAAATGTGGGAAAATAAGTTTTCAAAGGAAGGTTTGACGTTTGATGATGTATTATTGGTGCCGGCTAAATCCAACGTCTTGCCTAAAGATGTTAGTCTGCAAACAGCTTTAACCGATACATTAAAATTAAACATTCCGCTGATCAGTGCCGGAATGGATACAGTAACAGAAGCTGATATGGCTATTGGCATGGCTCGCCAAGGCGGTTTAGGAATTATTCATAAAAACATGAGCATTGAACAGCAAGCTGAACAAGTGGACAAAGTCAAACGCTCAGAAAGCGGTGTAATTACCGATCCTTTCTTTTTGACACCAGAGCATCAAGTGTTCGATGCCGAGCATTTAATGGGAAAATACCGTATTTCGGGTGTGCCAATTGTAAATAACGCTGAAGAGCAAAAGCTTGTTGGTATTTTAACAAACCGCGACTTGCGTTTTATTCAGGATTATTCCATTTTAATCAGCGATGTTATGACAAAAGAAGATCTTGTTACTGCTCCGACAGGCACAACTTTAGAAGAAGCGGAAAAAATCCTTCAAAAGTACAAGATTGAAAAACTCCCACTAGTAGATGAACAAGGCAAGCTGAAGGGCTTAATTACTATTAAGGATATTGAAAAAGTAATCGAGTTCCCTAATTCTGCTAAGGATCGTCAAGGACGTCTTTTAGTAGGCGCAGCAGTCGGCGTAACGAAGGATACAATGAAGCGGATAGAAATGCTTGTAAAGGCGAATGTCGATGCCATTGTGGTCGATACAGCGCATGGACATTCAAAAGGAGTCATCGATACGGTCAAAGAAATACGCTCCCTTTATCCTGAGTTAAATATCATCGCCGGAAATGTAGCAACAGCTGAAGCGACGAAGGAATTATTTGATGCCGGAGCCGACGTTGTAAAAGTGGGAATTGGTCCTGGTTCTATTTGTACAACACGTGTGGTAGCCGGAGTAGGGGTTCCGCAAATTACAGCTATTTATGATTGCGCGACAGAAGCACGCAGACAAGGCAAGGCAATCATTGCTGATGGCGGCATTAAATATTCAGGAGACATCGTGAAGGCACTGGCAGCCGGCGGAAATGCTGTTATGCTTGGAAGCTTGCTGGCAGGCACAAAAGAAAGTCCAGGCCAAACAGAAATTTATCAAGGACGCCAGTTTAAAGTCTACCGCGGCATGGGTTCTGTCGGGGCGATGGAAAAAGGATCAAAAGACCGCTACTTCCAAGAAGATGCGAAAAAATTTGTTCCTGAAGGCATTGAAGGCCGTATTCCTTACAAAGGTCCTGTGTCTGAAACCATTTATCAATTAATGGGCGGATTGCGGGCCGGCATGGGCTACTGTGGGACAGAAAGCCTTCTGGACTTGCGTGAAAATGCTCAATTCATCCGAATGACAGGCGCTGGCCTGAAAGAAAGCCATCCGCATGATGTTCAAATTACGAAAGAAGCACCGAACTATTCTTTATCTTAATTTTCCAGCTGTATGGAAGGAGATTGCTCCTTTCATACAGCTTTTTTGGTTTTTCAGGAAAAAACTGAGCCATTTCTCTTCTATATTTCTAAAAGATGTTTGTGTTACAATAACGAATGTGTGAATAAAAGATGGAGGGTTTATTAGTGAGGAATCAAATATTCAAAAAAGGAATCGCTTTTATGCTCAGTTTATTGTTAGTGGCCGGTCTTTTTCAGCCGCTTTCGAGTGTACAAGCAGAAGAATCTTTTAAGGTAAATGCCGCTGCTGCTATATTAGTTGATTCAGAGACTGGACAGATATTATACGAGCAAAACGCAGACCAAATGCTTGGTATCGCCAGCATGACGAAAATGATGACGGAATATTTGCTTTTGGAAGCCATTAAAGAGAAAAAAGTATCGTGGGATCAAGAGTATACGGTGAGTGATTATGTCTATAAAGTCTCGCAAGATCGTAATTTATCCAACGTGCCTCTTCGCTTAGGAGAAAAGTACAATGTTCGGGAATTGTATGAAGCGATGACTATTTATTCCGCTAATGCGGCCACCATCGCACTCGCAGAAACAATTGCCGGATCCGAAGCCGAATTTGTGAAATTAATGAATAAAAAGGCCAAAGAGCTTGGCTTGGAAAAATATAAATTTGTAAACGCTTCAGGGCTAAGCAATAAGGACTTAAAAGGCATGCACCCAAGCCCTGGCAAGCCGGAAGATGAGAATATGATGTCGGCCAAAACAACGGCGACCTTAGCTTTTCATTTAGTGAAAGAGTACCCTGAAGTACTCGAAACAGCCAGCGTGACAAAGAAGAAGTTCCGCGAAGGCACCGATGACGAAACAAACATGGAAAACTGGAACTGGATGCTTCCTTCTTTAGTATTCGGTTACGAAGGAATGACAGGCTTAAAGACAGGATCAACAGACTTTGCCGGTTATTGCTTTACAGGAACAGCTGAGAGAGACGGGAAAAAATTCATCAGCGTGGCAATGAATGCCACCGATGAAAAGGGCAAAGGAAACCCGAAAGCCCGTTTCACGGAAACGAAGAAACTGCTTGATTACGGCTTTAATCAGTTAGATCGCACAGAAGTGATTAAGAAAGGTGCGACTGTCAAAGGCTACGAATCTGCTCCTGTAGCCAAAGGAAAAGAAAAGCAAGTAGCTATCAGAGCTGGCAAGGAATTGGCTGTTTATACGAAAAAAGGCGAAAAACCGAACTATAAAATCAAATTCGACTTAAATGGTTCGGAAATTGGTGGAGTTGAAAAATTGAAAGCTCCGTTGAAAAAAGATAAAGTGGTTGGTTTTGTGACACTGACGCCTCAAAATGGCTCTGAATTGAAATATATCGCCGATGGGGAGAAAAAGCAAGCTGCAGTGCCAATGGAAACAGCAGAAAAAGTAGAAAAAGCAAATTGGTTTGTTTTATCAATGAGAGCGGTTGGCGGCTTCTTCTCTGGGATTTGGACAGCGTTAACTGATACGGTAACTGGTTGGTTTTAATAAAAATCACCTTCTGATCTTGACAGAAGGTGATTTTTCGTGTTTATTAATATTTAAGCAAAACATAAAATTTTTAAACTAGTGAAAAAATTGCATGTTTAAGAGGAAAATAAATACTTATTACAAAAGCTACAGGGGGAAAAGAGAATGAACACAGGTACAGATCGTGTAAAACGCGGAATGGCAGAAATGCAAAAAGGCGGCGTCATCATGGACGTTGTGAATGCCGAGCAGGCAAAGATTGCGGAGGAGGCCGGCGCGGTAGCTGTTATGGCTTTAGAGCGCGTTCCTTCTGATATCCGTGCAGCAGGCGGCGTAGCCCGCATGGCTGATCCGCGCATCATGGAGGAAGTGATGCAGGCTGTGACTATCCCGGTTATGGCTAAAGCCCGCATCGGCCATATTGTAGAGGCGCGTGTTTTAGAAGCGATGGGTGTCGACTACATTGACGAAAGTGAAGTATTAACACCAGCTGATGAAGAGTACCATTTGTTAAAAAGCGATTTTACAGTTCCATTCGTTTGCGGCTGCCGCGACTTAGGCGAAGCAGCCCGCCGTATTGGTGAAGGGGCTGCTATGCTTCGCACAAAGGGAGAGCCGGGAACAGGCAACATCGTCGAAGCGGTTCGCCACATCCGCAAAGTGAATGCCCAAGTGCGCAAAGTGGTTCACATGAGTGAGGATGAGTTAATGACAGAAGCTAAATTATTGGGAGCTCCATATGAAATTCTGCTTGAGATCAAGCGTGAAGGCCGCCTGCCGGTTGTTAACTTCGCAGCCGGCGGTGTAGCGACTCCAGCCGATGCCGCTCTTATGATGCAGCTTGGAGCAGACGGGGTTTTCGTAGGGTCCGGAATCTTCAAATCAGATAACCCGGCGAAGTTTGCTAAAGCCATTGTAGAGGCAACTACTCATTATCAAGATTATAAATTAATCGCGGAACTCTCCAAAGACCTTGGCACGGCCATGAAGGGGATTGAAATTTCTACATTGGAACCAGCCGCTCGTATGCAAGACCGCGGCTGGTAATAAAAGGGGCGGATCATATGGTGAAAATTGGAGTATTGGGACTTCAGGGAGCTGTTCGTGAACATATCCGCTCAATCGAGGCAGCAGGGGCTGAAGGCATCGTTGTCAAAAAAAAGGAGCAGCTTGATGAATTGGATGGACTGATTCTTCCGGGCGGTGAAAGCACGACGATGCGCCGGCTTGTCGATAGATACGGATTTATGGAGCCGCTCAGAGAGTTCGGGCGTCAAGGCAAACCAATGTTTGGCACATGCGCCGGCTTAATTATGCTAGCCAATAAGATCGTTGGCTATGATGAGCCGCATATCGGTTTAATGGATATCATGGTAGAGCGCAATTCCTTCGGACGGCAAAGAGAAAGCTTTGAAGCTGATCTGCCGATTAAAGGAGTAGCGGATTCTTACACAGCAGTTTTCATTCGCGCGCCTCACATTGTATCTGTTGGAGAAGAAACAGAGGTTTTAGCCGAGTATGACGGCCGGATCGTAGCCGCCAAAGATCGCAACTTCCTGGCTTGCTCCTTCCATCCGGAATTAACGGACGATCACAGCCTGACAAACTACTTTGTCGAAATGGTGAAACAAGCGAAACTGACCCATGTGTAACGAAAAGGCTCTGTTATGATTTTACGTTCATGAACAGGAGAGAAGGATGGCGGCTCCTGCAGAAACATCAGCGATATTACTCAACAGAGCCAATAACAAAAACGTGGAAAAGCAGCTGCTTTTCCGCGTTTTTGTGCAGTATAAGCATGTACTTGCACGAGTTATAAGAATGTAGTACATTAATTTATATCACTTTCATACAGAAATCGATGAGAGGAACTAGTAACAGGTGGTTATTCGATCAGAGAGCCGGTGGATGGTGCGAACCGGAGGAAGACGCTTGTGAATCCGTCCTTGAGAGAAACGCTGAACCATTATTGTAGTAGGTGTTTACGGAAAAACCGTTATTTTTTTAAGTGGAAAGCTGTTGGCTTTCAACTAGGGTGGCAACGCGGGTCTAACTCGTCCCTTTTTTAGGGACGGGTTTTTTGTATGCAAAAAATGAAAAAAGGAGGACATGATCTATGTTAGACATTAAATTTTTACGAAACCATTTTGAAGAAGTGAAAAATCGTTTGCAGCACCGGGGTGAGGATTTATCTGCCTTGGATCATTTTGAGGATCTGGACCAGCGCCGGCGTGAGCTTCTCGTTGAGACAGAGGAATTGAAAAGCAAAAGAAACAGTGTTTCTCAGCAGGTAGCCCAGTTAAAGCGGGAAAAGCAAGATGCTGATCATTTAATTAAGGAAATGCGCGAGGTGGGTGACCGCATTAAGCAATTGGATGAGGAGTTAAATGAGGTAGAAGAAAAATTAAACTATCTGCTGCTGACTATCCCCAATATTCCGCATGAAAGCGTGCCGGTCGGCGAAACTGAGGATGATAATATTGAATTGCGCACATGGGGTGAAGTGCCTGCGTTTAATTTTGAAGCAAAGCCGCATTGGGAACTTGCCAATGAGCTGGACATCCTGGATTTCGAACGGGCCGGGAAGGTGACAGGCAGCCGGTTTGTTTTCTATAAAGGCATGGGAGCGAGACTTGAGCGGGCGTTGATCAGCTTTATGCTTGATTTGCATGCGGAAGAGCATGGATATACTGAAATGCTGCCGCCTTATCTAGTGAACCGGGCGAGTCTGACAGGCACCGGACAGCTGCCGAAGTTTGAGGAAGATGCTTTTTTAATTGAAAAAGAAGATTATTTTCTTATTCCGACATCAGAAGTGCCGGTAACAAACTACCATCGTGATGAGATTCTTGATGCAGAGCAGCTGCCGATCGCTTACACGGCTTATAGCACGAACTTCCGCTCTGAAGCAGGCTCTGCGGGCCGGGATACGCGCGGATTAATTCGCCAGCATCAATTTAATAAAGTAGAGCTTGTCCGCTTCGTAAAACCGGAAGAATCTTATAATGAGCTAGAGAAGTTAACAGGCCATGCAGAGAAAGTCTTGCAGCTGCTGAAGCTTCCTTACCGCGTCATGAGCATGTGCACGGGAGACTTAGGATTTACAGCAGCGAAAAAATACGATATTGAAGTTTGGATTCCGACACAGGAAACCTATCGTGAAATTTCTTCTTGCAGCAACTTTGAAGCATTCCAGGCACGGCGGGCAAACATTCGTTTCCGTCGCGAGAAAAACAGCAAGCCTGAGCATGTGCATACATTAAACGGCTCCGGTTTGGCTATTGGCCGTACAGTAGCTGCTATCTTAGAAAATTACCAGCAGGAAGATGGCAGTGTCATGATTCCTGAAGTGCTCCGTCCTTACATGAGAGGGCAAGAAAAGATCTCTAATTAACGATGTAGACCAGAAGAGAATTTTTCTCTTCTGGTTTTAAAAATGCTGTTGACAGAACAAATAAAGATATGTTAAATTAATTCTTGTCGATACGGAGGAATACCCAAGTCTGGCTGAAGGGATCGGTCTTGAAAACCGACAGGCGGGTTAAACCGCGCGGGGGTTCGAATCCCTCTTCCTCCGCCATTATTGATAACAAGCGCATAAATTGGAGATAATGAAATCCGCTGCTTTTAAGCAGCGGATTTTTTTCTGCATGCTGTTAACTGCGTGCTTCATACTCTTTGATAAACTGATCTGTATTCTTTGTTTCCGCCTTTAAAACCGTTTGCATCATTTCTAAAGCATAATGATTATCTTTTTCTGTTTCCGAAGCAATGGCATCTGCCGGAATATAAATCGAATAATCCCTCATATACGCATCATTGGCTGTAAAAAATACACATATGTTTCCGGCCACCCCGGTAATGATGACAGAGTCCACGCCCAACTGGTGCAAAAGAGTGTTCAAAGCTGTCCCATAAAATCCGGAATGCTTCGGTTTAATTAGGAAATAGTCATCGGGATCCGGCTTAATCTGTTGTATAATAGGCTCGCTGCGCTCATTGAGGGCGCGCCCCATCACTGTATTTAAATCAGCTTTCCAAAGGCCGTAATGATCATTTACATAAATCACAGGAATTTGCTGCTGTTGGCAAAACCTTTTTAGCTTTATGATAGAAGGACAAATATCCATTGTATTGGCAGCGAGCATGTCTCCCCGGGGAAAATGAAAGTCGTTCATTAAATCAATGATTAATAATGCGTAATTTTTGGTTGAATTCGCCATGCAGAGTTCCTCCTTTTCTATATCGTCACTTTTACCCCATTTCATGAAAAAGGAGTCGGATGGATGAAAAAAAATGATGAATTTTATATGAGCCTTGCCATCGAACAAGCCAAAAAAGCTGAAGCGCTTGGAGAAGTGCCGATTGGAGCGGTCATTGTAGTAAATGGCGAAGTGATTGCTTCCGCTTATAATTTGCGGGAGACGACCCAAAACGCTGTTACGCACGCGGAGCTTTTGGCGATTGAAAAAGCCTGTCAAAAAACGGGGTCCTGGCGCTTGGAGCAAGCAGAATTGTATGTGACCCTTGAGCCGTGTCCGATGTGCAGCGGGGCCATTCTTTTGTCGCGCATTGAACGGGTGGTTTACGGAGCGAAAGACCCGAAAGCCGGCTGTGCCGGCACCTTAATGAATTTATTGGAAGACAGCCGGTTTAATCACCAGGCTGAAGTAGTGTCAGGAGTGCTTGAAGAAAAGTGCGGAAGTATGCTGACCGAATTTTTTCGGGAGCTCCGGAAAAAGAAGAAAGCAGCAAAAAAAGAAAAAAGTCTACAGGAACAGCAAGCAGTTGAAGGGGAAGAGTAAATAATAGCCAGTTTCTATGCTTTGCAGAGTAGATATTGCTTTTTTTGATTGAAAGGAGTATAATATATTTTGTGTCAGGTGAATGAGAAAATCACCTTTGGCACATCAACTATATGGTATCAATCTTGCCGTGCTAGGTGGGGAGGTAGCGGTGCCCTGTACCCGCAATCCGCTCTAGCGGGACTGAATCCCTTCCCGAGGCTTTCTATACTGTAGGGTCTGCCTTAAGTAAGTGGTGTTGACATTCGGGTCCTGCGCAATGGGAACCCATGAACCATGTCAGGTCCGGAAGGAAGCAGCATTAAGTGGACTCTCTCATGTGCCGCAGGGCAGCCTGGATCGAGCTAACTGCTTAAGTAACGCTTATGGTTAGAAGTCGACGGAAGGTGCACGGCAGTTAAAAATTTAACTAATCAAATGAAACAACTCATCCATTTCGGGTGAGTTTTTTTATGAGAACTTTGAAAAAGCAAATTCGGATAAGGTATAATACTATGTATGGAAATAGCGGAAAAAAGGAGGGAGAAAATGAGCTACCAAGCGTTATATCGTGTATGGCGGCCGCAAAGTTTTGCTGATGTTGTCGGACAAGAACATATCACTAAAACCTTGCAAAATGCCCTCCTGCAGCAAAAAATATCGCACGCTTATTTATTTTCGGGTCCGCGGGGGACCGGCAAAACAAGCGCGGCTAAAATCCTGGCAAAAGCAGTGAACTGCGAACAGGCGCCAGCGGCAGAACCTTGCAATGAGTGCGCCTCTTGCCGCGGAATCACGGATGGCTCCATTCAGGATGTCATTGAAATTGATGCCGCCTCCAATAACGGCGTAGATGAAATCCGCGATATTCGCGATAAAGTAAAGTATGCACCGAGCTCGGTGAAATACAAGGTGTATATTATAGATGAAGTTCATATGCTTTCTACGGGAGCTTTCAATGCGCTCTTAAAGACGCTGGAAGAGCCGCCGGGGCATGTTATCTTTATCCTGGCAACAACCGAACCGCACAAATTGCCGCTCACTATTATTTCCCGATGCCAGCGCTTTGACTTTAAACGGATTACCGCTCAGGCAATCGTCGGCCGCATGGGACGAATCATGGCGGAGAGCGGACAGGCATACGAGGAAAAAGCCCTGCCGATCATCGCTCGGGCAGCAGAAGGCGGCATGAGGGATGCTCTCAGCCTGCTGGATCAGGCGCTGTCCTACAGCGACGCCCAGTTAACAGAAGAAGATGCCTTAACAGTTACCGGCGCAGTGGGACAGGGAATGCTGAATGAACTGGCTGAAGCGATCTGGGAGAAAGATGCGGCTTCTGCTCTGGCTGCTTTAGAAAAATTGTTAATGCAAGGGAAAGATCCTGCCCGCTTCGCTGAAGATTTTGTGCTTTACTTCCGTGATATGCTGCTTTACAAAACAGCTCCTAATCTGGAAGAGTCGCTTTCCCGTGTCATGGTCGATGAGGCGTTCGCTTCTATCGTCGACAAGATGGAACTGGAAAGTATATATGAATACATTCATATATTGAATGAGACGCAGCAAGAGATGAGATTCAGCAATCATGCCAGGATTTATTTGGAAGTAGCCCTTGTCAAGATGTGCCAGCGGCGTGCGCCGGCACAGGCAGCAGAGCTGCCGGAAATTCAAGGACTCATCGGCAGAATTCAGGCTCTTGAAAAAGAGATCCAGCAATTAAGAAGCCAGCCTGTCCATCAGGGAGAACAAGCCGAGGCACAAGGGCCTACCCGCCGGCCAAGCCGTTCTTCCAACGGCTTTAAAGCGCCTGTTGCTAAAATTGAAAAAGTGCTGTCTGAGGCAACTAAACAGGATATCCAGCTCATTAAGAGCCGCTGGGCAGAGATGCTCGATATTTTGGGCCAGCGGCAAATGCGTTCACAAGCAGCTTTGCTTAACGATGCCGAGCCGGTAGCTGCCTCTCAGGGGACTTTCGTGTTAAAGTTTAAATATGAAATTCATTGCCAAATGGCATCTGAAAATAAACGCTTTATTGATTCTATCTCTGCTGTGCTTCAAGAACTGACAGAGCGATTATATCAGGTTGTTTGCGTGCCGGAAGACGCGTGGCTTGCTATCAGGCAGAATTTTATTAAAACCCAGAAGACAGACAGCGGTGAACAAGAAGCCGAGCAGTCAGAGGACCCTTTGATTGCTGAGGCATTAAAGCTCGTCGGAGAAGACCTGCTTGAAGTAAAAGATTAATAAAACTGGAGGATGATGAACATGCGTGGAATGGGAAATATGCAAAACATGATGAAACAAATGCAAAAAATGCAAAAGAAAATGGCCGAGGCGCAAGAAGAGCTTGCTGTAAAGGAATTTGAAGGCACAGCAGGCGGCGGAATGGTCACAGTGAAAATCTCAGGCCAAAAAGAAGTAGTGGATGTTTTGATTAAAGAGGAAGCAGTCGATCCCGACGATGTAGAAATGCTCCAAGACTTGGTTCTTGCCGCCACAAATGATGCCCTCAAAAAAGTGGATGAAGAAACAAACAAGACAATGGGCCAATTTACAAAAGGGATGAACCTTCCTTTCTAGGAGGTTTGACAAACAATGTATTATCCTGAACCGATTACCAAGCTGATTGACAGCTTTATGAAACTGCCAGGCATCGGGCCGAAAACAGCGGCCCGTCTGGCATTTTTTGTCTTAGATATGAAGGAAGAGGATGTTCTGGATTTTGCGAAAGCCTTGGTAAATGCTAAACGGGATCTAAGCTACTGTTCGGTATGCGGGCATATTACCGACCAGGACCCTTGTGCCATTTGTGAAGATCAACGGCGTGATCGCAGTGTAGTTTGTGTTGTTCAAGATCCGAAAGATGTGATTGCCATGGAAAAAATGAAGGAATATCACGGCCTTTATCACGTATTGCATGGCGCAATTTCGCCTATGGAAGGGATTGGCCCCGAAGATATTAATGTGCCAGACCTTTTAAAGAGATTGCAGGATGAAGCGATTCATGAAGTGATCTTGGCGACAAACCCCAATATTGAAGGGGAAGCAACAGCGATGTATATCTCCCGGCTGCTGAAGCCGTCCGGCATCCGGGTGACTCGTATTGCCCATGGGCTGCCGGTTGGCGGTGACTTGGAATATGCGGATGAAGTTACCTTGTCGAAAGCACTTGAAGGCAGAAGGGAAGTATAAAAAAGAATGTTTTTTCGAAAAAAAGCCAAGCTGCATGCTGCTTACAATACCCAATTGATTCAACTGCTGGAACAGTCGAGACAAGAATGGTTTAAGCACCGCGAATTGCTGCGCTTGAGCTTTGAGCCGAATGAAGAGCTTGCTGCTCAAACTAAAATGTATGAAGCCCGGTACTTCTTTCTATTTAGAGAAGCAAGAAAAAGAAACATTAGCATAAAACAGTAAGTCTCTTCATATTCTTGAAATGTGGACAAACTTCATTGAGAGAATAGGAGAGGGGTTCTGTGTACATTGCCGGGGGCGTACTTCTTTTTATCTTGCTGATCAGTTTGATAGCGGGTATGTCATCACCTGCATCGCCGCTAAAGTTAATAGGGGTGTTGTTTGTGAAGCTGGCGGCGGGTGCATGCTTTCTCTTTTTGCTGAATTCATTCAGCGGAGACTATGGCTTGCACGTGCCGATCAATTTTGTTACTTCTGCCATTGCCGGCATTCTAGGCATTGCAGGTGTCGTATCCTTGGCTGTCATGCAGCTGTGGATCATTGGGTAAGCAGCGCGGATCGAAGCCGCGCTGCTTTTTGGTATGTCTTTTTGAGCAGCTGCCCGTCAGTGCAAGGTTGATACAGAAAGCTTTCATCAATAATTTTTTTAAAAAAGTATTGACGGCTTTTAGCTGGCTTGGTATATTAGAAAACGTTGCTGAAGAAAATAAACAGCTTATGAAAAAACAAAAAAAGTTGTTGACTTTCTATCGGAAACTTGATAAGATAATAAAGTCGCTTGATCGCGACGCACAAATTGAACATTGAAAACTGAACAAAAACATGCCAGTAAGTTAATTCTTATTTTTAAAACATGAGCAAGTCAAACATCTTTTTGGAGAGTTTGATCCTGGCTCAGGACGAACGCTGGCGGCGTGCCTAATACATGCAAGTCGAGCGGACTTGACGGAAGCTTGCTTCCG
>NZ_MWMM01000027.1:0-14392 GCF_002189605.1 Pseudobacillus badius | reverse complement strand
GTTTATAGAAGGCTGGTATAACCGAAAGAGAATTCACAGCAGTATTGGCTATCAAACACCTCAAGCCATTGAGGATCAAATTAGAAGAACAGCCTAAGACTTAACTTTTTTGTGTCCAAATTATCGACTCAAATCCAATATATATAACTAAAGCTATAAACAAAGTAATAATAAAATAACGTAAATCAGTTTTCCCACATCCAATACACTGGATCAAGTAATCGTAGATAGCAAATAAAAGAAAAAGTATGGATATTATAAAGAATAGTTTATCAGTACCTTTATTTCCTGGTTTCATAAGCAACCCCTTAATATAAATCTACTTTATTATGATAATTTACTTTATGATAGGTTATTCCACAACATCTCTTTTCTAATTCAATTAACCGGTTTTATTAATTAAAGAATATTCCAAAGAAATCAATGACTTTTCCTACCAATACAACTCATATATATATCCAGGGAGGCTGTTGCTTACAACAGCCTCCTTTTTACTACCTTCCTTTTATCGATGAAATCGGTACTGTAAGGACCCAACCATAATTTCTTCCGTATATAATTACCCCTTTTCCTTTATTTTTTTGCGACAGCTTATTCGCCAGGCGGTTTGCTGTCCATAAAGAAACTAAGCCGGCTGCTGTTATTCTCTTCTTACTTTGTATCCAGTTTGAAATTGTTTTACTAAAAACACTTGCTAAAGCAACTCCGAGGGCCGCATATTCTGTTCGATTAGTTAAAATAGCAAACGAAATGATAGTAATAAAGAGGTAAGAACATGGCAAGTGTCACAAAACGTGAAAAAATTCTTTTCGCCTTATGGTGGAACTTGGTTATGACGGAAAAGGAAAAAGAAATTGCACGATTTTCTATCTAGAGACGGTGCCTGAAAAGATGGTAAACCAAATGAGCTTCCTTGATCAAGATCACTCAAAGAAACAAAAACAGGGCGATCCAATGAATTCCCTATGCCTTCATGGTATATGAACGAACTTAGCGAGTATGCAGATAACTGGATGAAGGAACATGAACTCATTAATGATCAATGGTGTAGCTTTTAAACAAAGTTTAATTGAAATATTGTTATTAACCTCTATACACGAACAAAAGAAAGGAGCATGTTTTGAAAAAAAGATTAATCAAAACATGCTCTTCTTGTGTTAAATCGAATGATTCTTTTATAAAAAAGCTTGATCATTTTTTGTTCCTTCCTCAACACCGTTAGTTAAACAAGCACTACATTAACTCACAGTACATCTCATATCTCCCTAAAAATTCCTGTATTTCTTTTATTATAATTTGCATATCTTCATGTCCATCCACAGCCATTTCATATTCAGCCTCTAATCCATTTATTTTTGAAAATATATCATCTTCAATATTTCGTTGCCAAGCTAATCTGTACATCAAAGTAACCACTTGCTGAATATTTATTTCTCTTGTCTCAATTGATTTGTAAAGAAGACCTAAAATAACTTTCGATGCAATTTCTACGTGATTTCCTTTTGTAAATCCACTTAAAAGAACGATAACATCATCGATTTTTTTATTACTCGATAACGAAACTTCGTAAAATTGATAAGGTGTTTCAGAAGAGTCCAATTGTAAAATCATTAAATCAACCCATTCAACTACTTTAGGAAGCTTAAAATACCCTATCCCCAACCCAAGTTGATATACAGCCGCCTTTTCCGACAGGTTCAACATTTTTCACTCCACCGTTCACAAAATCATTTGTTTTAATTTTAGCATATTGTACTGCAATTAAACTGCCACGTTCGTTCAATAACAAAACTGAAGAGTAGATAATTTCGACTCATCCTTTTATAAACAGTATGACCTTCTTTAAAACGGTACATCTTTTTTATAAACCGTACGTCTTTATTTCAAAGCTACAAATAGAAAGGCGGAAATAGCCAGTACCTATTCCGTAACGGGGTTGGCGAAAGATTTCCTCCATTCTTGTTCAACTAACTTCACACTGTTTTGATGGAATAAATGACTTGTTCCGACCCAAACCTGGTAAGCGTTCGCTCAAATTTCATACCAACTCGTTCTAAGAGTCTGCAAGATGCCTTATTTGCAGTTTGAGTTTCAGCAATTACTTTTGATAGTTTTAATTCGTTTAAGGCATAGTTAATTAACCCTTGAACAACTTCTGTCGCGTAACCTTTTCCCCACCATTTCGGTAAAAATTGATATGAAAGTTCAAGGTAAACTTCTTCATGGTGAGGGTCAAGAGACACTAACCCAATGAAATTATCTGTATGCTTTTCTCTAACCACCCAATAATAAGAGTCCTTGCCTGAATTAAGCATATCTGCAAATACTTCTTTAATCGAGTCGCCTGAACGTATTCCACCAAGAAATTTTCTAACTTCATCATTTCCATATAAATTTTCCACATCAATATAATCAGATTTTTTTATAGTATTAATTAAACACCTTTCTGTCTCAAGCAACTAAACTTCCCTCCTCAACACACCAATCTGAAATTGATTTTTAGTCCGTTGAACGATGACTACACAATGAATTTTGACAGTCGTAAGCTGGCACATGTTTCCATCATTTCAAATACGAATAATGGGAAGAGAAACTCCTTAAACCAATTATTTGCTGTTATCAACCGATTAGTACAAACCAAACTTTTTGGCTGCTCTTCTTCCCACTCGTCACGGGATCGGAAAGGAGGAGAGCCAAAACAAACAAGCGAGATAAAAGGTACTAGAATGATTGAATATATGAAAAAGGATATATTCGAACAACAAATAAGGTAGCCAATTAGGCTGCCTTAAAGTGTAACAAATGATCTCTTCATTAAATTTAAACCATACTGTTTCTTTCAAAATCAGTGAGATCAGGATCTTTAGCTTCTAATAAGTCTTCAAAGTCCTCCCAGTCATTATCATCGATAAACAAAGCCTCTTTCATAGTAATAGGTATTAACCAAGACATAATAATACTCATATTGTTATCCCCATGATACATATGAAAGCTTTCTTCAAAATAAACAGGAACAGTTACATACAAGGCTTCTAAGTCCGTATCGGTAAATAATTTTCCAGCCGGCCCGATAACTTCGCCTCTTAAAAGAATCTCCCTTTTTCTCAACATCTCTCTGCCTACTTGAATCATTATACCAGGGATATTTTGATCACCAAACTCAGTTGGAGCTACAAATACAAGCTCTTGATACATTTCCTTTCCTTCTATTGGATAAATTAGAGGTTCGTGACTTAAACCTAAGGTTGTATACGTACTTGTTCCTGGAAAAGGTCCCCCTGCAAACTTAACAATTTGAAAAGGTATTTTTTCCCCTTTCTCATCATGATTCTAACCATACTGAATTTCACCTAAATGGTCCTCTAAAAATTCTATGAAATTACTCATTTTAGTCCTTACTTCCTTTCCTTTTATTGCAAAGTGAACATTGCAAACCCGTCCCTCTCTGATAGTCTTCAATTATATCTTTTCTTTTAACAGTTGAGGGGGATTTTCTCCTGCTTCTGGCTAATAGCACTAACCGATTAAGCAGTAGAAGCCCGTCTCATCGTCATAGCGATAACCTTTATAACGAATCGGATTTTCTGCAGCCACTGGAGGTTTTAGTTTTTTGATGGTCTAGTATTGACATCCATCTCTTCTTCGAGTGGCTACTAAGCCTTTTCCAGCCTTCTTAAGTGCCTTACATATCGTGCAATCCACCTTAAGAAAAGAGCTGCCTTTGAGGCGACCCTTGTCTGGGTATTAAATTCCATTCAGATTAATAAAACCTCCGAATACTAAAGCATATAAAATCAAAGCGATTCCAAGAAGCAATAAGCCTACGCCGCCAAATAAATCTAAGATAAATGTAATTAAAACATCAAGCTTCTCTTTCCATCCCTTTTCTTCTCTCAACTCTCCATATAAAAGATAAAGTGAAAAAAGTGTGATCAATAACCCCAGAAAAAGTAAACATACATACATCAGTAACCTCTCCAAGTCTCGCTGCCTTTTTTCTTTTGCGTGAGTTTGGCAGTTTGTTTAATAATTGCATGATAATATTTGATAATATTTTTATAGTATCTTACCTCTTTTTTTGTGAGAACACCACGTTTTATAGCCTTATTTAGAACTCCTCTAAATTTCTCTATATCGCTGATCCCGCCCCATGAAAGGCAAAACGCTTGGAATAGAAATCCACATCCCTCGTTTATGAGCAAAATAAAAAGACTGCAGGCAAGCTCAATTATCATCGAATTTGTCTACTTCTAATTATTTCGGAAAAATAACAGAAGAGAATTTATAAAAATAGCATTCTCTTGTCGAATGATGAAATAATTAATCAAAGAGAGTCTTTTTAATATAGAAATATATGGTAGAATGGTGTGGTAGAATTTTATAAAGGAGACAAATTTATGAAAAGAAGTACCCTGTTTATTTTTTTAGCTTTTCTGTTGATGATTCCTCTCTTTGGACCTGTCCCAACTGCTCAGGCAGCTGGTTTTGTAGATGTACCTTCCCGTGCATTAAAGGAAGTAAATTATTTGGCAGAAGGAGGCATTGCTAATGGCTCCTCTGCAACTACTTTTGCTTCGGAAAAAACAGTAACACGAGCAGAGGCAGCCGCATTTATTGGACGTGCTCTTCAATTGAATGGTACTAAGCGTGTAACTAATTTTAAAGATGTAGCATCAGGCAACTTTGCTTCTGGATATATCCAATCTGCCGTTGAAAAAGGAATCTTATCTGGCTATTCCGGGGGGAGGTTTCTTCCATACAATAAAGTGACACGCGGCGAAATGGCTGTGATGTTGTCGAAAGCCTTTGGATATGAATTTGGCGGAAACCTCTCAGGTGCGGCAAAGGCATTAATGACACGCGGCATTGCAAAAGGTCTTGAGGACGGCACGTTTGGAGCAGACCAGCCTATCATTCGTGCAGACTTTTCTGTTTTCCTTGCTCGTGCGATTAATCCAGACTTCCGAACAAAAGACACAGCAAGCTTTGACAAAACACTTTGGGTGGATGTCGATGATTTAAATGTACGTACAGGGCCCTCTGCTAAATATGCAAAGAATGGTTCCCTAAAGGAAGGTACAAAAATACTTGCGGGACATGAGGTAGGCGGCTGGATTTATATCAAATCCGACAATCTAATTGGATTTGCTCACAAAAGCTACCTTCGTGATGCTGAGACAGGAAGCAGTAACAGAGACGATGTAGATCCCCGCCTTGCGAACCAAACCATCATTTTGGATCCAGGCCACGGAGGCAATGACCCCGGAGCAATCGGTTTTGGCCTAAAAGAAAAAGACGTGGTACTAGATACAGGATTAAAAGTAAATGAATTATTTAAAGAAACTCCCTTCAAGGTCTATATGACGCGTACTACTGATACGTATCCGACTTTATCGCAACGGACAAGCTTTGCCAAAAGTAAAAGAGGCAACATTTTTGTAAGCATTCATGCGAATGCTTCTAATGGCAGTGGGAACGGGACCGAGACGCTTTATTACAGTGCTGCCAAAAGCCCTTACTCCGCTGATAGCAAGCTGCTGGCAACAAAAATTCAACAGCGTATGGTGGCCGCTTTAAATCTGAAGGACAGAGGTATAAAGAATAGAAATAACCTACACGTCCTTACACGTAATAGCATGCCGGCTGTTCTTGCTGAGCTGGCGTTCATTGATCACAAAAAAGAAAATGATATGCTTAAATCGGACTATTGGCGTACAGCTGCTGCCAAAGCCATTTATCTTGGGGTTTTAGATTACTATCAAGCAAAAGGCTATAAGGTTGATGCGCTTTATGAAACAGTAAAATAAGAAGTGGATTATTAAGTATTTTACTCAAACATAATTCAAAAAAGGGGTTCGGAATTTTCTCATTCTGAACCCCTTAAAGTTACAGTTTTATTTATGCTAACCAGTTTTTGTTTCATCCGTTCGTTGTTATAGTAAGGAATACAAGCTTCCACTTTCTGCTTCAATTCCTCATAAGACCTGAATACTTCCCCATAATACATTTCTTGTTTAAGAATGCCAAGGAAGTTTTCCATTGCTGCATTGTCTGCAAGTATTGCTTTTCGAGACATACTTTTTTATTACATCTTCCTCAAGAAACCATCTGGTTATTGAAAAATCTAATAAAGGCTCTAAATCATTTCGGACATCCCGCAATGTTGGTGCTTTATCTTCTTTAGTTACAATTACATCTTCTTCATAAAAACCATCGTGCAATAAAAATTTATTAGGGGAATGGACAACCGATGAGATGACATTGATTACATAGTTTATAAGGCTGTTAGGTTCATCTGATGCTTCTATAACATTCATCTTGTTTCTTTTACAGGCTTCACACAAATCAATTATCGCCAATAAAACCACTCGCTTTTAAATCATAAGACTGAACCAGGAAAATACCTTAACTACACATAGTGCTAAAGCTATTCAAACCTGACTCTTAGAAAGCCGCTAATCAAATCCTGATTCTATTTATCACCTGGAAGCCCTGGAAGTGGAATTTCGGTAACTTCTGTTCCATCCACGTTCATCTGATAGAGATGGTAGTCGCTGCTTTTTTGACCAAAACTCTTATCGACCATAAAGTAAATTTTGTTGTCAGGACCGATCACAGGCCTTTCGGTATATTCTTTTAAATTAGTTAGTTGCTTTTCCTCTTTTGTCTCTGCATTGTATTTGTATAATTCATATTGAAAGGTATCCCCTGATTCCGGATTACTAACCGATTGAAAGATGAATTCCTTTTTATTCGGAACGACTGTAAAGTCATAGATATCATTTTTTCGTTCAGGATTACTGACAACTTTGAAGTTGGCCGGTTGGTCTAGAAGGAATTGAAAAATCTTCTGGCTGGATTCAAAGCTGTCTTCAGCCGTTTTGACATTTTCATCATCTGGCATTTGTACAAATACTGACTTCCCGTCTTGGGCAACTTTAAGGGAATCCATTGAGTATTTCTTAAGGCTTGTATGTTTAATTTGTTTCTTATCCGCCAATCTGTACTCATGCAAATCAAAATCATGCGGACGTTTACTTGCAATCGGTGAATAGTTCTTGAATACTCCAGCTTGCAAATAAAACAAGGATTTCCCTTTCGGTGAACATTCAATGTCAGTAATAGCCGATTGCACAGAAAACAGCTCTTTGTCTTCCTTTGTTTCAAGATTATATTGATGAACGGTACTTGCTAACTCTTCATCCGAATCTTTATTTGCAGCTATATAGAACAATGTGGACCCGTCATTCGAAAAACTAGGGTCTAAAATGAATTGATCGTGTTTTAATTCTAAAGCCTTCATTTTTAGTGACTGTTCAGGGTTGTACAAGTGAATTTCTGGTTTACCCTTTACATAATTGACATAAGCGATTGTTCCTTGTTTAGAAACATCAAAGTCACTTGACCATCCATTTTGTTTTTCATTTTCTTCTTTGTCAAACAACGAGCCGATGACGATAAGGGCAAGTGTGATAATGAGAACGATAGCAACAAAAATCCAAAGCCATTTTCTTCTCTTCATAGTAAACCTCCTTAGTCTATTAAAACGGGAAAAAGGTATAAATGAGAATTAAAACATTAATAAAATAGAAATTGCATCTGCAAAAAGTATAATAACATCCACAATATAAAAGGAATCGTTATGAGCAGCAAGAATGGAGGATACCCGCCAAACAACCACATCCCCATCTATAGATAAAATAATAGGACATTAGTCACCACGACACTTAAAATGAGATTAATCAGTTCACCAAAGTTACTTCCTGAAATTATTGGAAGCTTATAATGTTCCAATGCATACTGAATAAAATCATCAGAGGAACACCCTATGTCTTTAATATGTATCCATAAAAAGAATCGACTCTCAGGATATGCCGCGTTCATTCCAAAGAGCCTTAATTGCTATATTCATGTTTTTTATTACATTCTATTTGGTATTGCTCAAATAATCCTTTTTACAATTTAATGCGCCGATGGCTGCTTTTTGAGAAACTAAAAGAATGAAAAAGGTTTCCTCCTAATGCGGACGACATTTTTTGCTTTCATTAAAGATAAAAGATTCGATTTAATTTTTCTAACATAACTTTAACCATCCTTTAAATTTATTGAGGCTGCGAGTGTAATCACTTCATCACAGCCTCTTGAATTTGAACCTTCAAACGATATTTTTAGCTTCTCGCCATCTTAATATAACCTCTGTAGCCAACCAAAGAAAGCGCAAATCCTAAGACTGAGTAGCCAATCAAAACAAGTGCAACGGTCCCTAAACCTTCCCCGTCCGGCAGAGTTGAAACAAATTGTACTAACCCTTGATGAGCCCAGTATTGCGGCAAAATGACCCCAATCGTTTGAAGGTAACCAGGAAGCTGCTCAAAAGGAGTCCATAAACCACATGTGACAGCTGTCACCAGAGCGATAATGTTCGTCATGACTAGTCCTGTATTTTCTGTTTTAGCATATAGAGCGATTGCCACTCCCCAGGAGGTAAGCCAAATAGAAATTAACAAAGTGACTATCAGATAAGAAGCATAATCAGTAATTTGAATATCATAGAGATAGACTCCGATGGCTGTCAGGAAAAGTATTTGTAATGCAATGATGATAAAAAAAGGAATACATTTGCCAAGAAAAAAGCTATAAGTCTTTAGCGGGGTACTGGCTAGTCTAGCGACCATCCCTTTCTCTCGGTCTTTCACAAAGCTTATCACAATTGAAATAATAACAAAGGTAGAAAAGAATACACTCATTCCTGTGATCGATTGTGAAGCTACAAGTGTTTTTTGAGTACTGTTTTTTGAAAATAACTCAATCAGTATAACAATCGTAACGATCGGCAGCAGCAGAGTCCAAAAGAGTAAAGATTTATCTTTTATTTGCTTTTTTGCTTCTATTTTAGTCAACGGCCACATATTCGTCACTTCCCTTTTTCGTTTTGATCTCGCAAATCAGTACCAGTCAGTTGAAAAAATAAATCCTCTAACCGCGGCTTAAAGAGTGATAGTTGTTCTGGTATAAACTCATGGTCTCTGCTTAAGTTAACAAGTTCCGTAAACGTTTTTAACGGATCATTGGTTTGGATAATAACACCTGTTTTATATGGAGCGAACGTAAAATTTTCTTTAGACAATAATTTTGCTGAATCCTCTGCTTCAAAATACACTGCAGGATTCGCATAACGATTTAAAAGTTCTTTGATTTCTCCTTTCTCAACAATATTGCCTTTATCGATAAACGCAACGTAATCGCACAAATTTTCAATCTCTTCCATGTAATGACTTACATAGATCATCGTTTTTTCTTGCTGTTTTAACTGGTTAACAATATTAAAAATATAGCGTCGAGACTGCGGATCAACGCCTACGGTTGGTTCGTCTAAGATAATTAATTCCGGATCATGCATCAGTGCACAGCCAATATTCAATCGACGCTTCATCCCCCCTGAAAAGCTTTCCACTATATCATCGGCTCTATCTAACAAACCAATGTCTTTCAATATTCGTTCTGCTTTTTTCTTTAAAGGGCTTCCTTTTAATCCATGAATTTGACCAAAAAACTCCAAGTTTGTTCTAGCAGTCAATGTTTCCTCTAAACTGATGTCTTGAGGAACATAGCCTAACGTTCCTTTCGAACCACCAATGTATTTGATTTTGCCTTCATAGGATCTAATAATTCTCGAAATAATTTTTATCAGGGTAGATTTCCCAGAACCATTAGGACCGATTAACCCGTAACACGTCCCCTTGGGAATAGTAAGCAATACATTGTTCAACGCTTTGTTTGTTCCGTAGGATTTGCTTACTTTCTCAACCTGCAACACACCGCATCTTCCTTTCTTAACCGTTGTTTTTTAAGATCGCTTCAATCGTTTTAATATAGTTTTTATAAGCTTGAACGCCAAGATCAGTAACCTGTATAATCGTTTTTGGTTTTTTTGCTACAAATGTTTTAGTGACTTGAATGTATTCTGCTTCCTCTAACTTCTTTAAATGAGAGCCTAGGTTCCCATCAGTAATCCCCAATGACTTCTTCAATAACGAGAAGTCACAACTTTCGTATGTCATGAGCAAACTCATAATTCCTAAACGAACCTTTGCATGAATTAAATCATCTAACTCGTTGACATTACTCATTTCCATGCCCTTTTCGTTTCAAAATCAGCCCAGTCAGCACCAAGCTTCCGCCGCCAATTACGGCAAAAATAATATTCATGACATTAGGGAAAAATAAGAAGGCAATCATTCCAAGAACACTAAGCCAAACACCCATGAAGAAAATTTCTTTCGTTAATACAATACCTAGCAAAATGTACATAATTGAAACAACTAAAACAATGTAAAACAATATGTTTTCAAACGTATATGGCAAGAGATTAGAATAGATAAGGAAAAGAAAAACTCCCAAGATGATAAACAACCCTATCCAGGCATACCTTAACTGGGCTCTCAAAAATAATGGCAGCGGGTCTGTTTTACCTTGCTTCATATATATTGTTAATGTAATAGCCCATCCAATAATCCCTAAAGTAAACCAAGAAACGCCAATCAAAAAAGCACTCAAATCAAACGACGGCATAGGGTAAGCAATCATCCAAATAATCCCCCATACAATGAAATAAATGCTGGTTTGATTACAATACTCGGTTTGGTAATTCGTAACGGTTTTAATGTGAGAAAGATTTTCTAGAATTTCTGACCTGGTATAATTCTGATCTGACATTTTTTATCTCCTTTTCAACAAAGTACTCTGCAAAACAAAGTTTATATTATGTATTATATCTTTGTAAAGTGATATTTTCCACATTATTTCAATTTTATACAAAATAAGGTGTTAGTTCCTATTGGTACCAGTGGCACTAGAATTTCTTTCTTCTAAAACAAAGTTGATACGGGCGCCTGGCAATTATGAGGTAATTGCCGTCATTGATAGCAGCAAACTTGGAAGAGATAGATGTGGGAATATGCCTAGATAATCTAGTTTAATGGATTTCCGCTATGCAAAAACTGAGAGAAAGCAATGTTTTGTTCTGAACAAAAGCCTGATGATTTCATTCTTGGCATCACACCCGCTGATGCCTCCTTAAAATTGACTGAAAGAGAAGTTACTACCCAAGCGATGAAATTCGGTATGGATATTATTAACACTCTTCAAGAATTTCTAACCGATGACAAGGCCAGGAATGTATAGCCTGGTGATTGAAAATATTTTATACAAGCGAAATATCTTCTTCACTTCCTGCCCACCATTTTTTAATACAGCTCATTTCCCGCAATCTGGTCAGTTGATTGTGCGTAAGAAAAGCCTTGCCGAATCATGAAGATTGACTGTGAAAGAATATCTATTGTATTTGTAGTATGCAGCGCAGTCACAATTGAATGCCCTGCCTGTTTTGGCAGTATCGAGTATTTCTGCTGCTTCCTGTCCCCGTGTTTCCGATACAATCATCTATTTTGGAAAGTTCCGCAGCCCGGCTTTTTCAAGGTCATAAATGGCGGTTTTATTATCGTGGTCATCAGATAAAAGAGTCTGCCTTTACCTTCTAAGTCATCTATTGTTAAAACTCCCTTTTTTAAGTTATTCATACGTTTCTTCCTGATTTCCCCTATTTCAAAGTCTGTTGATGGTTTTCTTTTTGAATAGCACTACTACTCTCTTTGTCATTAATTAGGGTGCTTTCGTTTCAGCTTATACAATTAAAAGGAGCAACAGTTAGAAATAGAGTCGATAGTATAAGTTTTTCCTTGTCCTCCCCTTATATTAAATAAAATGTATTACCCAGAAAAAATTTAACAAATATTAGAACATCCACCAATTTTTTTGCAAAAAGAGTAAAATAACAAATGTAGCAATAATTGTGATGAAGGAGGAAAAAAATGAAAAAAATAATCGTGTTATTTACAACATTGCTGTTATTAGTTTTGTCTTTCGGAGAGGAATCAAAAGCATCTTCTTTTCATGATGTAGACAAGGAGTATCAGTTCTACCGTGATGTACAATTTTGGGCTAGTAAAGGGGTGATTAAGGGGTACTCAGATAACACATTCCGTCCTCTCAATACAGTAAGCAGGGGAGAAGCAGCTATTATTCTTAGTCGTGCATTAGAATTGCCGCTTAAAGGAAGGTCTCAATTTAAAGATATTGCTTCACCTGAAACCGACCGATATGTAGAAGCAGGTCGCAAAGCAGGATTCATTAGTGGCTATACACCTGAACTTTTTCGCCCAAATGAAAAAGTCACTCGTGCTCAAATGGCCATATATCTTTATAAGGCTTTAAAACTTAACCCAGCAGCCCATAAAGATCTTAAGTTTCTAGATGTTGGTTCGCGCATGACCGCGTACAAGGAAATTAGGGCAGTAGCTTCACGTAAAATTATTGTGGGTTTTCCAGATGGAACCTTTAAGCCAAATGGTGAAGTCACCCGTGGAGAATTTGCTGCTTTTCTTACAAACTCTTTTTACCCATACGTACAACAAGAGAAATAAATGCTCAAAGATTATTTGTGATACGTATCGGAAAGTTGCACTTGTTTTATTAATTTGGACTTATGATAAACTTCTCTCTCTCCTGTCCTTTTCAACAACAAAAAGTCCATCGGGAAAATTGTTCAAAACAGCTAAAAAGTTGCTGTTGATCAACTCACCCGATGGGCTTATGATTTGTTTCGAATTTGAAAAATAAAAGAACGAAATAGGAGGACTTTATTAAATCCTCCTATCAAACAAATTACCAATAGGCATAGTTCAATTTGAATTAGTTTTATGGACCCTTCTTCTGCATAGGAAGTAAATACAAACAATTAATATTGTAAGACTGTTGGCTAACAATAAAATAGCCAAAAAAGCAGAAGTAAAAGCTCCACCCTGACCATACATGGATGCAGCAATACTAAGCCCAACCATCAGATATAAAAATGGTACCGCCAGGAGGATTAAGATAAAAGGAAATAATCCTTTTTCCTTTTTTTGAATCCATGAGTAATAATACCAGCTTCCGATACATAAGAATATCGCTATTAAATAAAGCAGCATTCTCTCCCCTTAACATTCAGACTTTAATTGAGACAATACTTTTCTAATTTGTACCATAATTATTCCAGATTGCCTGGTATTGATCAGCCTAATTTTTACATAATATTCCTTATCAATGCATTTTCATTAGAGCATTCTTGAAGTTCTTCTTGATGTCATATATATTTCTAAATGATAGATGGTTTATTGTATAGGGAAAATCCTATAGATGAAGCATATCCATGATGCCTTTCCTAAACATAGAAAGATAAAACCTTTCTTCGAGAGCTTGATTTCCACTTTTTTTATCACCAGAGCGATTAGATACTGATTTCCGTTCTACTAACTGTTTCGTGCCGCCTTAGTTATAATGATTTGCATACGTAGAAACAGATTGGCGATCGATATTCAGACGAACATCCATTATTCATTTTAAAGAAGAGACCTCCTTCCTTGTGAGCCTGTATTCATTTATCTTTTAACTCAGCTACGGTCCAGTTGTGTCTATTCGTCACCATAGATCATATTTCAACGCTCTTTCGCTAGAATCTACTTTCATGATAGAAAGGATTGTTTGGATTTCATACATATTGATATGCTTAACAGGGTTTAATATAGAGATTATTAAGCAATTAGTAATCTAATTGTCTTTTGGCTAATTAAACCTACAAATATATTTAAGATTGATAAACTAATTACACTCATTATGTTAATAGGTTCATTAAATTCGAATAAAAATATATGATACATATATGGGCTCTTACCAAACGAAGCTAATTCCATTGAAATATAAGTGATAGGGCTATTGATATATCCTTCACCAAAACAAAATTAGCAAGGATACATTGGAGTTAATGGTAATCCACTCTGATCGTAACTGTATTCTGCTGTTATTGTACCGTTGCTATCTGTTTCAAATAAAACATTAATCCCTTGATTGTAGAAGAAACCCAACTAATCTTCTCATGTGAAGGTAGCTGGTTTTTAAAGTGATATGTGCAAAATAAATCCTAAAGTGACAATAATGAATAATGGCTTCAGTATTCGTAAATAGGATTTTCATCCGTTTCGACTTATCTTAAGTCCAAAATCAATTTCTTCGAAAAAATAAAAAATGTCAAATTCCCACTACACCAAAGCAACGGAAATTTGACACTAGTAACTTTATAAATGAATATTATTTTTTGCTTGTATGTCCCTTTTCAAAAGGGTAAAAAATTAAGAACGTTCCTCCAATAATTAATGGAATACCTACTACCAAATAGTAGACATTCTTGGATACGTTAAAAACTGACTTTCCGCATGTCAAAAAAATACAATTTTGATTTTTTGTTTTTTGAAAAACAGGTATCAAAGACAAGCGATTTTTATGTGATTTTTTCCAA
>NZ_MWMM01000026.1:0-22448 GCF_002189605.1 Pseudobacillus badius | reverse complement strand
CGGAAGCAAGCTTCCGTCAAGTCCGCTCGACTTGCATGTATTAGGCACGCCGCCAGCGTTCGTCCTGAGCCAGGATCAAACTCTCCAAAAAGATGTTTGACTTGCTCATATTTTGAAAATAAGAATTAACTTACTGGCATGTTTTTGTTCAGTTTTCAAAGATCAATTCGTTGTCGTTATCAGCGACAGCTATATTATAATAGCACGCATACATTTTAAAGTCAACTGCTTTTCAAAACTTTTTTTAAAAAAGATACTAGGTTCTTTTTAAATTTTCATTTGGTATTAGCAGCAGATAAAAATATATCATAGCTTAATAGAAAAAGTCAATCCTATTTCAAACACTTTTTAACTGACAAGTCCATTTCTCATCAGCCGCTTTTCACCCAGCTGCATACTATTAAGCTGCTTCAGTTTTTAAGTTCGGAATAAGCAAATTAAACTTTCTATTATTTAAATTCTTCTCTCACCAGAATAGCTCTTTAAAATTAACTCTCTCTCTGAACAAATCATATATATAGGAAAGAACTAGTTAATTTCATCAAGAGAGAACTTGTTTGACCCACAAGAAAAAGGAAGCTTAACAGTCTTTTCTGTGGCTTCGAAATAAAGTTGAACTGGTTGTGAGAAGATGAACCGAAATTTCCTCTCTCTATAAAGAAGAGAGGTCGATTTTTTTGTGGATTAAGAACCGATTAAGTAATAATAAAGTTATTCCATTAAAGGGACAGATAGTTGAAGAAGGGATTATACAAAACTTATAGTAAAGAGTGAGTATATATAATGATGGCGGTGATGAAGATTAAAGTAGAGTATCCGTTTAAGCCTAAAACGAATCAATATTTACTCCCTGGTCAATTCTGGGTCATCGTCCCTTAGCATTGGACGAAATTGAAGAAGACTATTTTTGTTCTCAAGAATCGTTTGACGGGGTATGCTTTTGAAGGGCTTTAAAGAATTGCGGCCTATTACAAGAGAAGAATGGGGAAAATATAAGACATCTTCTACTTGGGGTTACGAGGTAATTAAAATATTAGCCGAGGATTATTTTGTCACCAAACCGACACTCCTCATTATCATTCCTCACTGATTGGAATGATGAGGAGGAGTACCTGCGTTAAGCATTTATTGGCCCCTCCTATTCGCTAGATTATTTTCCTGAATCAGCTAGCATAGTCTCCCTTTGTACAAATCAAATTTTAACAACCTTCTTTCATAAGAATAAAAGAAGAAAACAACGTTGGAAGCTTAAAATCAAACTTCTTTTTAAATACTACTAACAGAAAAAGTGATCTATTGCTTTCTCCTGGGCCATTGGTTTCTTGCGTGTATGTTTATGAACCGCCACTCACATTTGTTAAGCGATATGCCATGGCTCGCGGCCGCTGTTGCACATCTCCCTTTCTTGATAAAGAATAGACAGTAGATCAATATAAAGCAGCAGAAAGGAAGGAAATGATGAAAAACAGTGTGCACAGCAAATTAATGGGCCAGCTTATTTATAATGAATCTTATCCAGCATATGAACGGACAATTGGAAAAATAAACTGGAAGTTAGATGCGCAAGAAACGGCCGATGTCACGGTGCTAATTCAAAAGGCAGAAAAGCTTTTTGTCTGCCTTGAGGATTTTGACAAAAAAGCCAAAGCCCGTATAGCAGAAAAATTGATTGCTTATAAAAATGATTGTTGGCCTGAATATGATGAAAACGATGAGGATTTAAATTGGGAAGCCGTTGACAACGGGCTTTACGATATTACAGAGAGGGAATTTGCGGAAGCACTCACCCTGCACGACATTGTCATTAAGACTGAGAGCATTTATTGTGAGTATCTTGACGGCGATTTGTTCGGCGGACATAGAGTCCATGCTTGTTTTGATGATCATTATTCACTGCTGGAGGCTACTATATAAGAAAGGCAGGAAAGCAAACTCTTCCCCTTCTGTTTATCTCCCTTTCTCCTTTTCCAGAGGGAGAGCATGTTGAGAATTTTTAAATAATCCAACCAAACAGGTCCTGGATAAATGTCTGTTTTCTCCCTTGAACCCAGCAGATTTTCTTTAAATCTGCTCATAGAAAAGCCTATACCTGTTCTCCTTGAAGAAACAGGTATAGGCTTTTAGCCGTTCGCTTTCTATTCTTATTTAGTCATTCCAAAAATAACACCTGAAATATAAGGGATCAGCCAAATCACCCAGACGAGAATACTGAATGTATGAAACTTTACTTGCATGTGCTTGTCTTTCCGGACAATGACAATGGTTGCCCAGACAGCATGGAATAACATCAGCAAGATAGCCAATAAGCCGGTAATGCCGTGAAAACTAAATAAGAAGCTTTCCTCGGCTAATTTCCCCATAATGGTTGTTCCAGCTGTATCGCATATTAAACCTAGCCAAAAGATCGATACATGCCAAGTTTTCAGCTGTTTTTGAAATTTCTCTGCCCACACTCCAATTGTATAAAAAACAAGGGCCAACGTAATAAAAATGATTGCATACATTAACATAATTGTTCCTCCTCTTAGTTAAGAAGATCAGGTTTATCACTCTTTTCTGCTTGAGCTTATGATAAAAAAGGAATATGAACGCAAAATGAATATTGCATTACATTTTTAGCATCGTTTTTTATAAGTATAAACATCAAAGAATAGTAAATAATCAATTCTATAAAAGATAGATCAAAATAAATACTCAAAACTAATAAGGTCCTTTTCTAAATGAGCGTTCATCCCTTGTCCTGTATGGGTTCTTTCCAGAAACGAAGAAGTCTGTATTTGATAAATTCATAAGACCACAAGCTATCTATTGAATAATCCACAGCTCAGAGGCAATTGAATGATATTAAAATCTACTTAGAAGCAATCATTTGTCTTTCACAAAAATTAGTGGCAATTATTTGATACAAGTAAAAGATAACAGACAATCTATTGATATATAGAGAAAGAAAAAAGAAACGGGCTCTTAAAAAGAGCCCGTTTCTTTAAAAAAACTTAGCGCTGGTGATAAAAACAAAAAACATATGGAGACATGTTAACTTTTTTAAGCACGGAAAACAGCCTTGTTTCAATAAAATTTTAAAAAACAAGGCTTCAAATCCAATGCAAGGCAGGTACTTTTCCGGTTTGGAGATATTCAGTGTACTTGGCCTGATGAACTTTATCATATGGAATTTTCTTTAACTCTTGAGGTAGTTCTCGCCGGTAAATCGTCCGGAAATAGGCGCCGATGGACGTATGGAACGAGAATTTCCCTCTTTTGCTCATTTGCGTTTTAATATGCTGTTCAAATTGATCCAGGCAGCGGAAAAATAAGCTCTCTGCCCATGCATCACGGTATGTATAACGTCCTTCACTTTCATTTTCATCGATCAGGAATTTGACAATATCAAGCACCTCTTGTTTAAAGGATAGCATAATGTCAAAGAGATCCCTTGGTTTGTAGCGCAGCTTCAGTCCATCCAGTACATAAAGCGTATTTTCCTGGAACTTGGCTAGAAGCGGCTCGACATGAAATTCATCTGTGTTCTCTTTCACGCATTCAGATTTTAAGCGAAACAGGACTTTGCGAATCCATAGCTGACGGCCGCGCACTTGCACGCCTGTATATTCCACCTCGAACAAAGGCTGCAAAATGGCTAATACTTCCCTTACCCCTTTTGCCCGTTTTTTTAATTTGTCTTTTAACGTCGCCATTGTCCGTGATTGTTCAAGTGCGGCTACTTCGTTTTTATGATCAAGCTTGGCGATTCCGTGGCGAAATTGGTTGAACAGGGAAAACATTAATTCAAACGCCTCTGGATTAGATGTGCGCACGAATTCTGCCACAATGGTTGTGTCCAGGAGAGTATGAGGGACAATAAAGTAGTTTAATTCATGACCGGCTTTCAGTTCAGGTGTTGTATACTCTTTATAGTTCGCCAGCACCCATGCAGGCAGGCCGTTTGCCAAGACCTCCTCATAGAGAAAGCCATGCTCTTCTAAAAACTTTCGTCCAGCATGCATCGTTGAATAAGCCACGTGCAGCTTCTTGCTCCAAAAAGCCAGATTAAATTCCTGGACTTTGCCCTGGCTGTTCTTTTCGATGTGAATTTGTTTCAGAATGGACAAAAGAACGGCATAGGCACTTGCCGGAACTTGCTTATTTTTGTCTTTTTGAAAAGTCCGAAGCTCTTCTAGCAGCTGATGCGGAAAACGGAAACCGTCCATTTTCACTAATTGCCGTTTGTTTTGTTTACGGAATTTTGCCATCTTCATACCCTCCCTTCTAGCGTTTTATGTATAAGTATGTCTATTATACACGACCCCCTTTTCCAAAAAGGCGCTCTCTAAGAGAAAAGTGGCAAATTTTTAATCGCTGTTCAGCCCAGTCAGGACAAGGGCTCAGCGATTTTTTAAATTTTTTTCAAGTGCACGGGTAGGACGGAGCAAAATGGAAAGTGGCAAGGTGAAAATGGAAAGGCTGTTTAAAAAAAAACAGCTAAAACGTTGATTTAATCACTTTTTCTGAAAGTCGCCTTTTTGAAAAGGTGCACGGGTAGGACGGAGAAATTTTAAAATGGCAAAAAAAAGGTGCACGGGTAGGACGGAGGGAAAAGTAAAATGGCAAGAAAGGTGCACGGGTAGGACGATAAATGGCAAAAAAGCGGCAATTTTCGACTGAATCAGGCGCTTTTTATCCATGTTTAGTAAAATAAAAGTGGAAAAGGTGTACGGGTAGGACAGAACAGAATGGAAAATGGCAAGACAGATGCACGGGTAAGACGAAGGAAAACGGAAAGTGGAAAGGCAAAGTGCACGGGTAGGACGAGAAATGGAAAGTTTAGTGGGGAATGGCAAGCTCATGTTAGCGAACGGCCGCCGGCGCCTTTTCTATTTGACCTGTAAAGTGGCAAGTTGCCATTTTGCAGAAAGAACTGGCATAATGAAGAGACCACATAGACAGAACGACTTGGGGAGAGATAGCATGAATGAATATATTAACCCTAATAAGCTCGCACTTAGTGATGATTTTTTTAAACTGGCCGTATTAGAAGAGGTTCAGCGGTATTTTTCAAATAGCTTCATTATTGAGGAATGGCAGCAGTATGTAATGAAAGAGATCAATCAAACGTTTGATAATCAGAAAACATATAGAAGCTTTGATTATTTGTGTGAGATTGTACGCTCTCTGTTAGTAAATAAAAAAGTCACACAGGAAAATATACGCGAGGTTTTCAAGGAGCACCATAAGCATGTGCTTGAGCAGATTGGCGAGTACGTTAACGAGGACTTTCCGCTCGATGTCCACTTAAGTGTGAATGAGGCAGCTGTTCAATTAGCAAAAGAAGAACGGCATTTAGTATCTAGCATGGACTATCAGTTTCATCTCGTAAGAAACATTGTGACGCAGCCTAAAGCGTTTGTGTCGGCTGGAGAGTCGGACGATGTGTTTCAAGCGGAAATTAAAGATTCCCGTGGCAATGTCCATGGAATGGCACGCGTGAATGTAGCGGGAGGACTGGACATGCCTTTTACAGATGAAGAGCAAGAATACTGGGACAAGCTTCGCACCGCTTTTAGTGCCATGGATGAAATGACGGCTGATATCTTTGATATTATTTGCTTTTTATTTCTCTTTGCTCCGAAAGATGAAGACGGCTATTTATATTTCCATTCCAATGATGCGCTCAAGCTGAGAAGCAACCTGGTGGATCCAAACAGCAGCTTGGAGGTACGGGAGCGAGATCGCTTTAACATTATGTCCCGAGTGAAGGCTTTGTCAAATATCTGGATTTCCTTGAAAGAAGGAGAAGTCATTGAGGTCGATGAAAGTGATTTGAAGGAAAGTAAAAAGTATAAGTACCGGGATTTCCAGAAAATGTTTGAAGTAGGAAAAGTTCGGGCGGCCTATGATGAAAACGATAAGTTTTTAGGCATTTATGCTTGTCAAATTAAACCGACCTCTTTGTTGACGTCCTTCTTAAATGAGAATAAGCGCTTAGGCATTATTGATTTGAGCGCGCTTGAGTTCCATCCTGTCCGGCAGCGTCCGGAGAAGCGTTTATCGCGTTATCTTGCGACGCAATGGTTTATCCGCCTATCCAAAAATAACTTATACCAGCCATTTACGGTTAAAACGCTCGTACGTGAAATTGATTTTCCGGTCAGAATGAGAGGATTGGATATGTATGACCGTTTTGTCAAAGCTTTAGACGAGTTAAAGGCGAAGGGAATTGTGAAGGATTGGTATTTCACAGAGCCGGTGGATTTCAGCTTGTTTGGCAAAACGGGCTGGCTGTCCTATTTTCACGGACTGAAAGTGGCTATTATTCCTTCAGCGGAAATGCTGGAAAAAAACAAAAGAAAGCTATCTATATTACAGGATCAGCATCAGGTGGATTCTTTAGCAATCAACCAAATGATTGAATCACTTACCCAGCCGGTGGTTATTCAGGAAATGGGACAGCGACGAGGAAGACCGGCATCATTTGAACCTGTGGTCAAAAAAGCTGCCGTGGGGAGAGAAACTGCCCCTGCTCCGTCCCAGCCGGTGATTGTGAAAGAAGAGCCCGCCCCGGAAATTACAGAAGATTCCTTAACGGCTGAGATGGTGATCGCAGAAAGAGAACGGCGCGGGCTGTCTCTTGCAAAAGCGGCCAAGGAAATTGGCATCGGCTATAACACGTTAAAGCGCTTTGAAAATAAAGAAACCAAAAGAAGAAATAAAAAGAACGATTTAAAAATTGTCCAATGGCTAAAAAAATCGCAATTGGAAGAGTAATCCTTTATAAAGAGAAGCCAAGTCTTAGACTAGACTTGGCTTTTCTTTTCTTTATACAGTCCTCCGGTAGTTCATAAGGGCTTCTCAGTCGTTCATGCAAGAAGCTGAAGAAGGCGACTCCCCGCAGCGGAATGGCTGCTATTTTTAACAGAGTTACCCGAAAAATATTTATTTGTTTCTTCATATCTAGAAAAGAAGAATGGAAAGAAGGAAGAAACGAAGAAAAAAAATATAGGAAGATTGGTTCTTAAATAGCATTAAATCCATTTGATCCTCATCTTCCTTTCCCAAATCAAATAAACTAGATGACAGCAGAAAGCGCGCTGTTAAAAACAGCTCGTAAAATGGGTGATTATGTGTGAGACAGAAAACGTTGTTTATACTTCTTTGATCATTTCAACACGATTGCCAAAAGGATCCCTGAATTCAAAACGTTCAAAGTGAGGAATCGGGACAGAGCTAAGTATAGGGATGTTATTCTTTTCTAATACTTCCTTCCAGTAGAAAAGGTCCGTCACTTGATAAGCTAAATGAGCTTTTGTAATGTGGCGGTCTACTCCTTCCTCTGTTCCAATGTGAACTTGTTTGTCACCGACTTGCAGCCAAAAGCCCCCGCGTTTTTTTAAAGCGTCTGGCTTCGTTATCTCCTCTAATCCTAACACTGTACAATAAAAATGCCGCGCTTCTTTTTCCGCTCCCTTTGGAATGGTGATTTGTGCGTGATGTAATCCAACAATCATATCGAGCCCTCCTCCTCTATCCTTCTTACCTATAATAGCGTCATTATGAAAATTTTTCCACAGGATAAGAGGAGTATGTATGTGCATATGCCAAGAAGAACTTTTATAGAAATATACAAATAAACTTTTAAAGAAACGAAGAAACGTTTATTCTAAAACGATTGATTCACTGATTAGAGCTTCGTTGTAAGGAACCAAGCTGAAATACAAATAAACGTTCTCAAGAGTTTCAAGAATGAAAACTGACAAGCAATGCTCCCGCGAATTCGCTGCGGGAGCGATGCTTTTGCTAACTTTACAGAGTTCTTAGATTCCAGAGGTATTCATCAAAACGATACGCCAGCCATCTGGATCTTCCACAGTTACCCCTCTTTCCAGCCAATAAGGATTCTCCGGCTCCACTGCCGGATAGCCCATATGCTCCAAACGTTTTGCCATACGCTGAATCCCTTCAATATTTGGCATATACAGTACAAGCAGATTATCCTTTGTAGGGGCCGGGCACGGGCTGCCGTCAACATGTTCCGTAAACTCCAAATGATAGGCAGCATTCGGCAGTCCCAGCATAAGTCCCGAATAGCCTTGATGACCAGTAAAGGAGCCAATTTTATTCAGCCCGACTCCTTCGCAATAAAATCGTTCAATTTCCTTTAACTGATGAGTGGGGCGCGCTATTCTTACTTGTGCCACCTCTAGCTCATTTGGCCATTGTTCGTGTATCAATTCTCTTCTCTCCCCTCCCCTTCCTTGTGACATTCAATAATAAGTATAAAGGAAGGAGTCTTTGTTTGCTGCTCTATGCAAGTACAAACGAATCTCTATCTTTTCCGAAGGGATAAGCAAATGCACAGCTAGAGCAAAAGATATTTATACGAATAAACGTTTATAGGAAGAAAAGAAGAAATAATTCTTCTGAATAGAGCAGAGTGAAATCATGTCATTCATTTCTAAAGAAAAAGATAGTGATATCCTAACTAATGGAGCGCCGCCAGCTTTTTCGATCAAGCAGCACTGCTAATTTGGATCACTATCTTTTGAGTTATTTAATTTTTTGCTTCTTTTAAATATTTTTCTAAGGCTTCTTCAATGAGAATATAGATGTTTTTTTCCTGAATGAGTGACTGCATTTTCAGCTCTTTATGTAAATCCGTTCGTAAATCAAAAGATACACGCTTTCTCTCCACTTTCTTTTCTTCCTTTCTTGGTTGGTTTATTTCTTCTTTTAAAGGAATGTTGTTATCTTCTTCAATGGTTTCAGCTAATGCCTGTGTAGGCGTAATGGTTTTCTGCAGGCGTTTTCTGTTTTTAATGTCATTCACCTTTGACACGTTGGATCAGCTCCTTGTAGAAATTTCGATATTGCTCCAGTGCTTGTTTCAGTTCTGTATTTTCATTGAATCCATATAAAGAAAGTCTTCCAATAGGAGCTTTGCGTGTAATGATCGTCTCAAATACCTCATCAGGATAATCTTCTGCAATCAGCTCATTAAAAGCTTTTGCATCACTGCGTCTTACATCATTCATAGTCCGCAAAATTCCTAATACTTGAGTGCCGCGGTTTCCTAATTCATTGGCGCTGGTGACAGAGTCCATAAAGTTTGGGATAGCGGAGTAGCTCCAGTTTGAACATTCGAACATCACGACGACGTATTCGCTGGCGCAAAGTGCATTGGTTGTTTGTTCAGAAAGTGACGGCGGCGTATCAATCACGATAAAATCATACTGGTCACGCACTTGTTCTAATGCTTGATCAAGAACGAGGATTGGTTTTTCACCTGCAGGAATGGTTTCTCCTTGATAGGTGCGGCCTGTATAGATCCACCGGGGCATGGTTGCCAGGAAGTTATTAGCAGGCAATAAATCCAGATGATCATTGACCGGAACGATATAGCTCTTGATATCGCGCTGCTGCATCGCTTCTAGGACGGATTTTCCCATAAACTCATTGGCAGGCTGCCCGCTTAGAAGTTCGGTTAAATTCCCTTGACTATCCATATCTACGGCGAGGACACGATAGCCATCTTCCTGCATCAGGTGAGAGAGGATGCCTGTTGTCGTTGACTTTCCGCAGCCCCCTTTTTGGATTCCCATTGTAATTGTAATAGCCAATGTTCATACCTTCCTTTCTTCCAATATTGTTTTCTTCTTTTATTCATTCTACACTGAATCCTGTATCCCTTCCACTTTTTCATTTCTTTTCCTAGATTAAGAGGATCGATAAAAGAGCTTCTATACGTATCATACTTTGAGAGGCTCTTTGTTGCAAAGCACGAATGCAGAAAAGCTGTCTCATTTGTTTATAAGACAGCTAAAAAAACTATTCTTCTTTTCTTCTTTTTAATAAACGTTGTTTGGATGTTTGATTGGTTTTTATGTTAGAGAATATCCTCTTAAGTCGTTTGTTTGCGCTATTGATGAAGTGCAAGCAGCTAGTTTGCTTCTAAAAACAGAATCGTTGTATAGGCAGTAATTACAATTGGAGAGTAAGGGCCAGCGAAATGGGCTTTGGCAACCCGAACATAAGGCCCCAGGCCAGTGCTGTATAAGATCCACTTTACATTTACAACGTTGTTTTCTTCTTTTCTTTCTTTATATCTTTTTATTTGATGTATTCTCCTGGGGTCTGGCTAATGAAAGAAGGAACAGCTGATTTTAATAGAGTCCTTCTTGTGCGCACGCTTCTTCCTTATGTACGTACGGCCTTGATGCTGAAAGAATAACTGAAAGCCCTCTTTTAACCAGAACAAGCCCGATGTTAATTTTATTGCGTTGTTTTCTTCTTTTGAATAAACGTTTATACTTTCTTTCCCTTAAATAAAGAAAGATTCTAATTTGCTAAATGATTCTAGACGTCTTTCTCCAGGCTAGTGCATGAGAGTCTATTTTTTTTCTTGCATGTTTCCTGTCGTGGATGTGGTCCGAGATGTCAGAGAGGAGGTGCCGGCCAATCCGTTCACTTTAAAAGCTGGTGGGCCTCTCAGAAAAAATAAAGCAAGAGGCTTTGTTTTCGTGAAGGTGAATGCTCTAGATTAAAACAAGAAATATTTATACCTTCTTTCCTTCCAACGTTGTTTTCTTCTTAAATACTTTTTGTCTGTCCTTTCTTCACTGAAAGCAGAGATTGGCCAGGAGCTTTCAGAAGGGAGAAGCAAAGGCACGATTAGGCAAACGTGACAGGTCTCATCCTTCACATGTTCACCAAAGAGTTTTTTATTACTCACGTATAGGAGAAGCTAATCATCCTCCTGTCTTCTCAAAAATAAGTAATAAATTGATTCTTTGTTTCGTTGTTTTCTTCTTTTCAATAAACGTTGATAAGTTCTTTTCAATAAATAAAGAAAAGAATACTTTTTTAGTACAAGGCAAAGAAGAAGCTGTTTCTATTCACGTTTTTGTCATCAGCCCTTGAAGTGGATGCATAACTTTTTAGTAAAGGCAGAAACGAAGAGGGTGACCAATGACGAATAGAGATGATAATGCTTCGAACTTTTCTTTGCTAGTGGTCAGTCTGTTATTTCTTATATGCGCTTTCATTCTTGCCGCAAGTATTTTTTCGAGGGAAAGACAAGCTGTGTATGAGTATTTGCAGAAAAATGTAGAGACAGTTTCTCCGCCTATTTTGATGACGATGCTTGCAGCCGAGCTTCCTGCTTTTTCTTCTAATCATGTCAAAAAGAATCCATCCTCTATTATTTCGCTAGGGTTTGAGTTAGCGACGAATATCAACATAGGAGATGTTCGCAGTTTAGTGGGAAATGAGTTGCCAGGGTTTGAAATCTATAAAGATGAAATCCTCGTTACCGGGAAAGGAACTAATTTTGCTACTCTTCCTATTGAGTCGGCTCCTCCCTTAGAGGATACGCTTAACACAACGGATACAGCCAAAGATCCGCCAACAGAGCCTGACCCAGATAGGGGGAAAGTGAATCCGCCCAAGCGGAAGAGTTTTTATATTTACCACACCCATAGCTGGGAGTCTTATTTGCCATTGCTGGGTCTGGAAGGAAACCCGGATGCTGATAAAGCTGTTGATTCTAAAATGAATGTTACGGCAGTCGGCGAAATGCTCGGGAAGGAACTTGAAAATCTGGGATTGGGCGTAACGGTAGATAAAACGAATATGGGGGAAGAGCTGAAAAGGAAAGGATGGAAAACAACCAGATCATATAAAGTGTCCCGGACATTCGTTCAAGCAGCCATGGCCGAAAACGGGGATTTACAATATTTTATTGACCTGCATCGAGATTCTTTAAGAAAGAAGAATACCACCGTTTCTATTAATAATAAAAGCTATGCCAAAGTCGTATTTGTTGTCGGCAAAAACAATCCTAACTTCAATGAGAACCTTAGCCTAGCAAAAGCCATCCATAACATTCTGCAGCAGCAGTACCCTCATTTAAGCAGGGGGATTATTGGCAAAAGCGGAAAAGGCGTGGATGGAGTCTATAATCAAGATTTATCCCAGCGCTCGATTCTCATTGAGATAGGGGGCGTTGATAACAACATGGATGAATTGCGCAATACGACTAAGGCGTTAGCCTATGCTATAAATGAATATTACCGGAAGGCCAAGAGAGTAGGGGGAGAAGGTGAGTGAAAGAGTGTTCATCCTTCACCTCCTGTTTTCAACTTTAATAAAGGAACGTTTATTTCTTCTTTTATTTTAATGTTGTTTCCTTCCTTCTTTCTTTCTTTCATACATAGCTTCTACACATAAGATTTAAAAAATGAGGGGCTACATAAAACCAAGCAGAACCGTTTTATCCAATAAAAAGAACCGTTCTCTCCTGTAGCAATAAAGAAAGGAGAACGGTTCTTTTTGATGAAAGCAGACTTTTCCTTCGCTCATGTTTTTAAACGGCGCCGCCTTTACAGCACACTAAGATCTTCATCTCGTATATCGCTAATAAACATATGACCGGGAGCGTGGGTAATCATGAGCGGCGGCTTGCTTTGCAAAGCCACTGCCTGAGGCGTTACGCCGCAAGCCCAGAAAACGGGAACTTCTCCTTCGCGAATGGTGACGGCCTCGCCAAAATCCGGCTCGGAAAGATCGGTGATGCCAATCTGGCCCGGCTCGCCAATCTGGATAGGCGCACCGTGCACGGCAGGGAAGCGGGTGGTAATTTGAGTGGCGCGGATTGCCTCCTTAGGCAGCATAGGCCGCATGCTGACAACCATAGGACCGTCAAATATGCCTGCTTTTTCACATGAAACATTTGTTTTATACATCGGAACGTTTTTATGTTCCTCAATATGCCGAACCGGAAGGCCATTGGCTAGTAGCGCCGTTTCGAATGTAAAGCTGCAGCCCAGCAAGAAGGCGACCATATCGTTTTCCCAGTATTCTGTTATATCGGTCGTTTCCTCCGTGAAGATGCCCTCTTTATAGATGCGGTATTTAGGAAGATCTTTGCGAATATCTGCCTTCTCAGCGATTTTTTTGGGATGAAAGCAACCAGGATCGGTTACATCGAGCAAAGGGCAGGGCTTAGGATTCCGTTGGCAAAACAGCAGGAAATCAAAAGCGCAGTCTTTTTTTAAAACGACCAAATTAGCTTGGGCAAATCCATTGGCCATGCCCGCAGTCGGTCCAGTGATCTCTTGTTTCCGAATAAGCTCCCTAATCTGGCTGGCAGACATCTGGTCAGCATGTATCATTTCTAAACCTCCCATGAAGATTATTTAAATAGCAATGGCAGCTGTTCAAATAGTGTCATTATTCCCAAGCATCCCATAATCATAACGACGAATGCGCCCGTGATGGTCAGCCATAATGGATGTTTATAGTCTCCGACAATATTTTTCTTGTAAGCGGCGATCAGCAACGTTCCTAATGAGAGCGGCAGAATGAGCGCATTAAGGGCACCGACTAGCAGTAGGACTTTCACAGGGCGTCCGACTAACGCAAACGTTGCCGTAGAGACCAGGATAAACAGGATAATGACCCAATTGTGGTATTTTTCCAGTGCCGGGCTGAACGAACGAATAAATGAGACAGAAGTATAGGCTGCTCCTACAACAGAGGTAACGGCAGCGGCCCACATAATGACACCAAATATTTTATAGCCGATGTCGCCGACAGCCAGTTGGAAAACAGAAGCTGGCGGGTTGTCTGGATCAATTGCCAGCCCTTGCGAAACGACGCCGAGTACAGCCAAGAATAAAGCAATCCGCATAATTCCTGTCGCTGTAATTCCCATAATCGAGCTTTTCGTTACTTCCGGCAAAGAATCAATCCCCTTAATTCCTGCGTCTAACAAACGATGCCCGCCGGCAAAGGTGATATATCCTCCAACTGTTCCGCCAACAAGCGTGACAATGGCTAGTATACTGATTTTTTCCGGTTTTACCGTATTGGCGAGCGCTTCCCCGACAGGAGGGGAGGTAGAGAGCGCTACATACATCATCAGCAGGATCATGACAAAGCCAGCTGCCTGGGCAATCCGGTCCATCGCTTTTCCGGCTTCTTTTACGATAAAAATGAAGATGGCGAACGCCGCGCTAATTATCGCTCCGGTAATGGGTTGAATGCCAAGCATGGCATTGAGCCCGAGACCCGCCCCGGCAATATTGCCAATGTTAAAGGCAAGCCCTCCCATCACAATTAAGACGGCCAAAAATACGCCTAATCCCGGCAATACCTTGTTAGCAATCTCTTGTCCGCGCAAGCCTGAAACAGCAATAATCCGCCAAACATTCATTTGGGCAAAAACATCTAAAATTAAAGAAATTAAAATAACGAAGGCAAAGCTTGCGGCCAGCTGCTGGGTAAAGACGGTTGTTTGAGTGAGAAAGCCCGGACCGATGGAGGAAGTAGCCATTAAAAAAGCGGCGCCGAGCAAAACACTCCTATTGCTGGTTTTTTTCTTTGTTTTTACAACGGTTTCTCTTTTCAGTTCTGCCATATAGATGCCCCTATCTAGTTAATAATTGAAAGAACAGAAATGCAGTGTTTTTCCAGAGTGTCCTTGATGTATTTGGCAAAAGCGAGTGCATGCTCTCCATCGCCATGGATGCAAACGGTATCTGCTTTTAAGGGAACAGCAATATTTTGCTGAGAGATGACTGTTCCCTCTGTTACCATTTTCACTACTTGTGACACAGACTGTTCCTGATCTGTAATCAAGGCGCCAGGCTCTGAGCGGGACGTCAGCTTTCCGTCTGATTGATACGTACGGTCGGCAAACACTTCATGTGCGGTTGGCAAACCAATTTTTTCTCCCGCTTTTGTCAATTCACTTCCCGCCAGGCCAAATAAAACAAGTGACGGGGAAATATCGTATACAGCTTGAGCAATCGCCTCGGCCAATGAAGCGTCCCTGGCCGCCATATTATATAAAGCGCCATGGGGTTTTACGTGCTGCATCGTTTCATTATGTACAGATAAAAAGCCTTGAAGAGCGCCGACCTGATAAACGACCATATCATAAGCTTCTTGTGCTGTAATTTTCATTTCCCGCCGCCCGAAACCGTTCAGATCCGGCAGGCCTGGGTGCGCGCCAACTTTCACTCCGTTGTCGATAGCTAGCCGAACAGTTTCTCTCATCACGCCAGGGTCACCCGCATGAAATCCGCAAGCAATATTGGCAGAGGTCACATACCTCAAGATTTCCTTCTGTTCTCTCAGCCTGTAGCGGCCATAACTTTCTCCAATGTCGCAATTCAAATCTACTTGAAACATCATTTTCCTCCCTGCAGACTTTTTTTCAGAGCGCTGCCTAAAACGAAAGCGTTTACAGTAAAAATAACTAAAGTTCCGTAATTAGGAACTTTAGTTTTGAAATGTAAAGTCATTGTAGCATAAAACAAAATGTCTGAATAGACTTTCTTGTCGGATTAATAGAAAATACAGAACTGACGTAATATTGGCTTTTTTGCGCTTGTTTTTTCTTTTTGTCCTCTTTATAATTTAAAATAATCCATTTTTAAAAACATTTGTACCGAATAATGAAACTAATAGGGGTGTTAATATGAGTCATTCTTTTACAGAGATCGACATAAAACCTTTAGGTGACTCTGCATTGATCGTCCAGCTGGGTGAAGGCATAACCCCTTCTATTCATCAAAAAGTGAGAGCGCTCTCAACAATATTAGAAGCTCAGCCATTCAAGGGATTTATTGAATCCGTGCCGGCTTTTCATAACATTACTGTTTATTATGATCCCGTAGCCGTTCAGCAGAATCAATCCAAATACGGGGAGAGGACTGATCGACTGCTGACGTCTTTTGAAGCTGTTTGCCAAGAAATCAATAAGCTGCTTGAACAAGTAGATGAGAGGGAAGAGGCGGAAGCAAGGCTAATTGAAATTCCCGTTTTATATGGAGGCGAGTACGGGCCTGATTTAGAGGCGGTAGCCGCGTTCCATCATGTATCGGCAGAAGAAGTTATTCAAATACATACGCAAAATGAGTGTTTAGTCTATATGATCGGCTTTGCTCCCGGTTTTCCGTTTATGGGCGGGATGGATGAAAGAATTGCTACGCCGCGCAGGGAAAATCCCCGATTGGCTATCGCACCCGGCTCTGTCGGAATTGCCGGCAAGCAAACAGGTGTTTATCCGCTTGAGACGCCAGGAGGATGGCAGATCATTGGCCGCACGCCTCTGGAGCTGTTTCGTCCGGATTCGTTTCCGCCAACGCTGCTGCAGGCTGGAGACCGAGTGAGGTTTGTCAGCATGTCTTCTGAAGAATACAAGGCTTATAAGGAGCGAAAGCGATGACGATCAGGGTGCTGAATGGAGGCCTGTTGACAACTGTACAGGATTTAGGAAGATATGGCGCGCAAAAATACGGCGTCATTGCAAGCGGAGCGATGGACGCTTATTCGTTGCGCGTAGCCAATTTGCTAGTCGGAAACCAGGAAAATGAAGGGGCGCTCGAAATCACCTTATGGGGCACGTCCTTATCCTTTGAAAGAGACTGCATGATTGCGATTACCGGCGGGGATTTGCTGGCTGTGCTCGATGGGGAAGAAGCTCCAACATGGAGACCCCTCTTGGTAAGAAAGGGCTCGGTGCTGCAATTTAAATCTCCTGTAAAAGGCTGCCGGGCATATGTAGCTATTGCCGGCGGGATTGCGGTTCCAGAGGTAATGGGCAGCAAGAGCACCTATCTCCGTGCGGGCATTGGCGGGTTTCGAGGCCGGGCATTGCAAAAAAATGATGTGCTTATGTGCGGGAAGAGCAATCAATCAAACCTGTCTCTATGGAATGCCTTAAGCAAAAGCGATGACGATGTGCCGTGGGCTGTCAATTATGAGGCTCTTGTTAGTTTAAAGCAGGAGCAACTTATTCGGGTCATTCGGGGAACTGAGTTTGACCGGTTTGATAAAAAGAGTCAAACGGCATTTTTTAGCCAGCCTTATCATGTGACTACTCAAGCCGATCGAATGGGTTACCGGATGGAAGGAGCTGCTCTTTCTTTAGCTGCACCCGATGAACTATTATCTGAAGGGGTGACGAAAGGGACCGTTCAAGTGCCGCCGAATGGGCAACCGATTATCTTAATGGCGGACCGCCAAACAACAGGCGGTTATCCGAAAATCGGACAAATTATTTCTGCCGATTTGTCAACTATGGCTCAGCTGCAGCCTAGAGCAAAGGTACATTTTCAAGAGATTTCGTTAGAAGCGGCGGAAAGGGAATTATTAAGGAAAGAACAGGTCATTCATGAAATTAAAATGGGCATTCGTTTTAAAGAGCTTTACTCATAAGGAGAAAGGTTATTGGAAAATGACACGGCCGATTTTTCAGGTATACACCATGTAGAGTTGAACAGCGAAACCTATATAAATGAAAAACCATCCTCTGTCCCTGGAAAGCAGAAACAAAGGATGGTTTTTAAGCGTGCCGGTAGCCTAAGCGCTCTGAAATTTGTCTGGCCGCCTCCTTCACCTTTTCGGCGAAAAGGGGCACCTGTTCCGCTTGATAATGCGCTTCAATCCCCGCCATGCTGATTCCGGCTACGACCTCTCCTTTATGGTTGAAAATAGGAGCGGCAATCGCAGAAGTATGGTTCTCTAATTCAGAGTGGCTGATGGCATATCCGTCTTTTTTCGTTTGCTGAATAGTTTCGCAAAGCCGCTCTTTATCGGTAATCGTCCCCGCAGCAAAAGGCTTTAGCTCCACTTCATCCACATAGCGCTCAATTTCTTCCTGAGGCAAAAAGGACAAAATTACCCGGGAGCAGGCTCCGGCATATAACGGGCTTCTTCTGCCGATGGCTGTGTACAGGCGAACCTTTTGATGGGTATCAATCTTCTCAATATAGATGGCTTCATCCTCTTGTCTAATAATCAAATTAATCGCTTCATCTACTTCATCATGCAATTTTTGCATCACTGGCAGGGCTATGCGCCGAATATCCAGCCGCGAAGAAACAAGATGGCCAAAGCTAAGAAACATTAAGCCTAACCGGTATTTTGCATCAGTCCCTTTTTCCAGCAGTCCCATTTCCTCCAACGACATCAGCATCCGGTAAACGGTCGTTTTCGGAATGCCGGATAAATCAATGATCTCTTGGAAGGTCAATTCCGCGTGATTGATAAAGAGGTTTAAAATGTCCATCGACCGGACAACGGTTTTGTTTTTACTGTACATGACTTCTCTCCTTTATATAGAGGCCCTCATCCCAACTGTTCATCCTGGAAGACGGAGCCGCTATCCAACCAGCGAGTGGCATGGAAAGCAAAGAAGGGGCATTCACATCGTTTAATAGTATCATAGCAAATTTTTGAAAAGGAAGGAATCCGCTTGTTAGTTGTTCTTTACTTAGCAGGAGCCGCATAGCAAGAACAGTCCATAGAGAAGAAGAGCGGCGATCTTTTTCTTTTAAGTGTAAGGAAAGGGATAAAGGAAAATCGCTTTTGCTAGCTGCACGAGCTGTTTCGTAGACTTAGGGAACATAGATAAAGCCGCTGAATAAAACCGCTATTCTTACCAAATAGCATTCTATGTTTTTATTAGATAGGCATTCCTTTTGTCCAACCCTCCTTGATGCGGAAACATATTATATATTACGAGACAAGTTTGCATAAACCGGGGGTGTTGCCGGAAAAAGGCTTGTCTCAGTAAACAGAGGAGGTGATAACATGTCTACGAGAAAAAACAGAAGCAACGGCGATGATTGCCATGATTGCTGCCAAGCTAATCATGGCTCCTGCGGCTGCTGCCCATCCGAGCCAACTCCTGCATTAGTCGGCAAAACCATCTCAGGTTCTATAAGAGCAAATGGCCAAATCTCTCAAAAAATAGAGGGAGACTTTACCGTTACTAAAAGTGCGGAGGCTCCCGGAGTCTACACCGTCCGCTATAATCCCCCCTTCGCTGCACTTATTCCAGGATTGCCAGCCCCTGTAATGACACAAGCATTTCTTCCATTAGTATGCAACAGCAGCGACTTCATTTTTGGAGGCAACGCTAATGTATTCGCTTATGTACTCAATTATAGCCCGGATGGGTTTAAGTATGTTACTTTCCAAATCATTGATGACCAAGTCATCCAAAAGGACCTTGATGTTCAATTTGCGGCGTTTGGCCTGGTTCCAACTTCCGTTTAATGCTGCAGGCTTATTTCAATAAAAAGGAGGTGGTAACATGCCACTAAGGAAAAGCCGATCCAGCCATAACCATCCCAATGGCTGCCAATGTGATTGCTGTCAAGCTGTTTCTCTGCCGCAACCGGCCATTGTCGCTGGTTTTATTCCGGCGAACGGGCAAAATCCGCAAAAAAAAGAGGGAGATTTCACCGTTACTAAAAACGCTCAAAAACCAGGCGTATATACCGTTCGCTATAACCCTCCTTTCGTATCTCTTCCTCCCGGAGCTGCCAATCCGGTGATGATCCAGGCATTTCGGCCATTAGAATTTGCTCGTTGCTCCTGCGGCGGTTTTGGAAGCAACACGGACGACACCTTCGCTTTTGTTGTAGCTTTTAATGTACAAGGGTTTAAATACATTACGTTTGAATTTGTAAATGACCGTGTCATCCAAAAGGATCTGGACGTTGATTTCACCGCGATGGGAATGCGATAAGTGAACTGAAAAGAGAATGGAAATAAAAGGATTCCACTCTAAGCGCTAGACAAGAAGACCAGCTCTCCAAGGCATGAATTCGGTGTTGACCGGACTCATGCCTTTTAACTAGACGTTTTCCCTTTATGAAGCGAGGTCCCCTTTTTATGTATAATGAAATGATTATGACATTCTCGGAGGAGAGATAATTTGACGAGAAAACCATTTTCCTCCCCATTCATTATGAAGATATCATTTCAAACAGGGAGGAAGCTTTTCAAGACACGAACGACTCTTCATATCGTTACTTACAATCAAACGTTCACTGGTTCATGAACAAACAACAATGAAAGGTTGGCAAGAACAACCAGTGATCGAAAAGTATCTCTTCGTAAAAAAAGCAAAACATCCGCCAGAAAGCTTATTCTTTCTGGCGGATGTTTGTAAATAACATTTGAGGCAGGAGAGAACAGACACTGTTTCAACGAGTCTGTTTTTTATTCTGCGAGCAGATCAAGGTCGTCTTTCGGACGTTTTTCTACGTCTGCTTTTCTTGTCGATGCTTTGTACTTATCGTTAATCAGTCCTCCGAATCCTTGTTCACGCAGAAGCTGAACGGCAAAGGAAGGGATCGGGACATTGTTAGCGACCATGTACTTTGTTTTTGTGCGAATTAATTCATCAAAAATCGCGCTGCGCGGGATGCCGGTTTCCGCAAATACGTTTTGGCTTAACAGCAAGTCCATTAAAGTTAAATGAGGATAGTCTGAACCCGCAAAGGTCAGGTTCGGATTGACCTGGTACCAAAGGTCGCCGTTTGAGCGAATCCACTTTGGATGCAAGTGTTCAATGCCGGCTTTTATTTCGCGCGCGGTCTTTAAATAAGCATCATTTTTTGTCTGCTTATACGTTTCCAATAAAAACCTCATTTCCCCAAGTGCATGATTCAGGGAGGCATGTGTTTTCGTTTGCCCGTTTCCTAATCCGTAGTAATCGGAAATTAAGTAGCTGGAGGCTGTTACCGGAATGGTATTCCCTAATTTCTTTTGCTGAACGAGATAATCCGCATAACGGAAGTTGGCTCCTGCAAGCTCTTGAATAGACAAAGACTCCGATGTGTTTTTCAAGAAGAGCGCTGCATTTTCATTCAATCTCGTGTCAAAATAAGGAGCGGTCGTGCCGTATGCTTTTTTCAGCCAGGTACTAGTGTATTCCGTCGGAAAAATAGGGCTTTTCCTAGCAGTGAGAGCACCGCCTGAAAAAACATCCAGGTCTGCGATTGCATTCACTACAAGATCGTAAAAATAGCGCTCTTTATTTCCATTATAAGCAGTTAAATAGACGCCGCCCTGCATTCTGCCGATGTTGCGCCCATACCCCATTTGGTAGGACGGTTCAATCGACCATGGAAGCTTTGTATAGGCTCCGTCGGCTGTCAGCCAATTATTTATGGTTGTATATTGCTCAATGGTCCGCTTAAACCAGTTATCCCGGTTCGTGTTGTCAGCAAAGAGGCGCTTGTCGGACAGCAGCACCCAATTTTCTGAGATGGCTTTCCCTCTAATGGACATATTGACATGGGCAGTAACCAGATTTCGTGCCGTATCTGTATACACCTTGTAGCTCTCAAGTTCATTGACTAATTCACGAAGAACAGATTTGTCTCCATTGGCATACTTCATTTGGCGATGAAGTGATACATAATTTTTGCTGATCATCATCTCATTGGTCACCGCTTGGCCTTTTTTAGCGGATAGAATGCCGGTTGGATGAGAAGTTTTATCCACGCCGAAGGTGCCGTCATGTGTTTGATTGACTTCACCGAATGAACTGTACTTGGCCAATGTATAATTATCTGACTGATGAAATGGAACGATCACGGAAGCCGAATACGTGTTATCGCCGTTATGAATGAATTTTGTAAAGACGAATACATCACCGTTATCCAGCTTTCTCAATGTAACACGCAGTGAACCGAGCGGCTTGGACGCGTTGCCCATATGGTAATAGAAATGCTCATCGGCAGAACGGATATGTACATCTTTCGTGCGCTTGTTATAAGTCAACGGCACCCCTCGGGTATTCATTCGCACTTTAATATACTGATAGTCATTGACTGGAACGACCACTTCTGAAGAATCCGCTGGCTTAGGAGGGGTAATCGGTTCCTTGTCAGAAGAAAATAAATGAAGCGTGTCCATGAAACGGTAGACAAACCGGATTGATTCGCCGCGTGTAGCGGTTTTTTGCGGGAAGAAATAGTTATCCTCCGTGCCTTTAATTAATCCGTAATAGGTCATGCGCTGCACAGATTCATAGGCATAGCGGCCAATCTGTGCCTGGTCTTTGTACGTTAACGTCGCTTTCTTTGTGTAATCGCCTTTTAATTGCATGGCCCGATCCAGCATCACAGCGACATCTGAGCGTGTGACGGATTGATTCGCCAGCGCATACCCATCCAGTGTCCCAACAAGCAGCCCTGCTTTTTTAGCAGCAGAGATTTCTGGATATAAGCTGTGATTGGTGCCAACATCTTTAAATCCGGAATCTCCCGGCGGAAGGTCTAATGCCCTCACTAGAAAGGCAATAAATTGGCCTCTTGTTACTTGAGCATCGAGCTGAAGCGATCCATCATCATAGCCTTTTAACACGCCAGCATCAGTAAGCGCTTTCACTTGCTCAGCGATGCTTGGGCTGCTGGCAGCGTTAGCAGTTTGAAAAGCGGATGGAATGGTCAGTATGAGAAATAGGATGATTATGCCCAGACTTGTTGCTAGTTTTCTCATCATTACTCCTTTCTACCTAATTATTAAAAATATACAAATGAAGTATAACATCTGACTTTCCGCATGTCAAAAAAATACAATTTTGATTTTTTGTTTTTTGAAAAACAGGTATCAAAGACAAGCGATTTTTATGTGATTTTTTCCAA
>NZ_MWMM01000025.1:0-23021 GCF_002189605.1 Pseudobacillus badius | reverse complement strand
TTACACAAACGTGGATTCACGGTCTCCAGGCGGCGTATTGGACGTATCATGAAGGAACAAGGACTTGTTTCTTCCTATACGGTGTCACAGTTCAAACCACAGAAAGCCCCATGTAATGAGTCAGCTCAGGCAAATGAATTGAAACGTGAGTTTCAGCAGACGGAAGCGAAAAAAGTTGTGGTCAGTGATTTAACATACGTCAGAGTCAAAAATAAATGGCATTACGTATGTATCTTTGTCGATCTCTTTAACCGCGAAATCATTGGCTTTAGCACAGGACCAAACAAAGATGCCAATCTTGTCGCACGTGCTTTTTCCTCCATTCAAGGTGATCTGCGAGACATCCAGCTATTCCACACTGATCGTGGCAGCGAGTTTAAAAACCAGCTTATCGATGAAACGTTAGCGGTCTTCCAGATTGGCCGCTCTTTAAGCATGAAAGGCTGTCCATATGATAATGCTGTGGCGGAAGCCACGTTTAAGATTATTAAAACGGAATTTGTCCAACAAATAAAGTTCGATAGTTTAGAGCATCTTACACTCGAATTCAGTGACTATGTCAACTGGTTTAACAAGCTGCGAATTCATGGGACGCTAGGCTATTTAAGCCCGATTGAATACAAACGGGCGTCCCTTAAAAAAGTTGTCTGATTTAGTGTTGACAATCCACCTTATATCTATGATATTGCTTATTGATTTATCATCTACTGTAGATCTATCTTCCCAATTTACAATAGTCCTTTCAAAATCAGTAATCGCATTTATATTTGCCTTTTTTAAAGTTTCAATTATCAACTCTATTTTTTTATCATTATTTTTCATAACTTCTTGCTCACTAAAGATTCTGATAAGGGGATTATTCTTTTCAGAAATCATTAATTCTTTTCTCCCCTGATAATCATAAACAGCTTTCTTGGTAAGCCCTAAAGCCTTTATTAAATCCGATGATTATAAAATTAAATCGTTCAAATTTCTTCAACTGGTTATATACTATATCTGTATCATCACAATAATCACTCGAATAAAAATCATTTATATACTTTAAAAAATCATAAGAGTTATTTCCCCGAAAATTATGTTCTGGGAATTGATTATTTTTATTAACACTCTGCTCGACTTCATTATAATAAAGTATGTTTATTCCTCTGTTTTTGTAGTAATTGAACTCCATGTATTTAGATTTGTTTGATACTTCTAAGAGATAAGCAGGTTGAAAGTGGCTTTTTAACAATCCTTTTACCCATTGAAATATAAGCTTAAAGTTTGGATCATTGGCTGAATATCCGATAAACAAAACTACGTTTGTTGCAATCAAGGATTTTAAGTAATTTTCAATCAACTTGAAATTTGTAGAGTAAGATAGGTAATCATCTTCTTTTAATACGATGTTCTTCTTATTAAAATCACCGTGCATTTTAATAATCATTTTATTTAACACATCATAAGGCAAATCAAAGTCTTCCCTTACCGTATGATAATACCCTGCATATTTCATAGCAGCTTTTTCTAAGAGGTCATCATAGTTAGTAGTTACTATGTGTGTGGGCGATAGTTTAAAAATTTCTTCGTGAATAGGATTAATATTATACTTTTTTGACAAAAAAACTTCATTCAGCTTATCAAAATATTCTTTTTCGTCCCGCTCATTATAATAGTATTGCGGTATTTTCAGGAAAGTTTCTAATGAATTATCACCTTCAGAAATTTCTATATTTAGATCATTAGCAAAGTCTCTTATTAATTGTCCCCAAAGAGGTATTCCCGAATTTGCGGATACTCCAGCTCCTACAAAAACAACCAACTTATTATTGTCACTTGCCTCTTTAATCTTTCTAATACTAGCTTTAATAAAGTGCTTATCCATAAACTTATACTCCTTTTAGGGTTGTTAATTCGAGTGAGTTCTACCAAATTAATAAAAATATCCTCTTAACATTGAGGATTATTTTTATTCTCTAATAATCGTTACTCCTAATAAGTTCTATATACCTATTATAATAAAGTTCTCTCAGGTATATTGTCATTAACTGTCGAATCATGGATATAGAATTTCAAATTGATTTATAGAATAACAGAAGAGAATATTTTTCACATTTAAACATCTAGAAAGGGAGAATATAAATGGGGAATTTATTTAAAAGGTTGTCTGGGCTGTTTGGGCCTAATCATTTTGTTATCTCTTGTAGTTGGGGGTTGCACTGCGTATTTCGGTGCAAAAGAATATGACAAGACAGAGGAATCTGTTACTGAAACACCTGCGGATAAGGCTCCTAACAGTGAGGCCAATGAAACAGGCAACAAGAAAGAAGAAACAGTAAATAAAGAAAAAGAGACAGCAGGAAAAAGAAGCTGGTTATCTAAAACTCGAGAAGTCTCCGCTTCAGATAAAACGAAGAAATACGGAAAACAGGCAGTAATAGATGCGGTTATGGAAGAATTAAATTCACCAAAGACTATTAGCCGGAAAGAACTTGATAAAAAACTTAAAAAAGGAGGCTTTAAAGAGGTTAGACAAAAAGGTCGTCATGTTACTATGAAAGGATCTGATGGAAAAAATTTGTCGTTCCTTTACATGAAGAAATAAAAGCTGCTATAGTACCTTAAGTTTATACTTGTAAAAAATACTGAAACGTTGCTTCAGCATTCTTTCTTATTTTTATCTAGCTATAAATTCTTTAATTAAAGTAATTTCATTTAGCTCTATACGGTTAGTAACCCCTTGAACAGCACTAGCTCCCCAATTTGGATGTTGTTTTAAAAAGTCTATATCAAAAATCTTTTCCCAACTTTTTTCTAATTCGTGTTGTAAGAAGTCGCTTTTGTCACTTTCAAAATTTTCAAGGTCAAAGTACCATCTATTCAATACAAAGTGCCAAGCTTCAAAATCTGAAAAAAGAGCTCGCGTTTCTTCTATATTAATTTTTAGCAACACGCCTCGTTCTTTAGGGCTTAAATGACCACTTTTTCTTAAGTCAGGTCTGTCAATCCATAGCCAAACAGGATATTCCCCTTGGTAATTAGGGATTTTTTGTTTCATCTTTTTCATTATCCAATGGTAAGCTTCAATAAATTCTGGATAAATAAAGTGTGGATTGCCAGTAAGGTAACTTTTTCTTTGTATTTCCTCCCATTTTTCAGCAGATTGAATGGTCCAATAGGTTCCCATAAAAACCTCCGCCTCCTCTCCTTTTTCTAATTTCATTTTCTTTTTTCTTAAGTGCGCTTTTTTAATCAATACTTTTCATAGCCAACATATTGAGTAAGAACCAATTGGGGTTACTCATAGACTCATTCTCAAGCTCTTTAGTGGTTTTTCTAGCTTCTTTTTATATCGCACTAACATTTATAAAACAATAAAGAAATCATACCGAATAAAATAGGATAACAGCTCAATACTGAGCCGTTACCCCAATCTTCATACCCAACATTTCTCAGGCTTTATCTTCTTTTTTTTCTATTTTGTTCTTTGATGAATTTCCTGGCGTTTTTCATGCCGCCCGTACCACTAAACATGTCACTGATCTTTTCTTTTTCAATCATTTTAGAATTCAAACCTTCATATTTAGTTTCTTTTTTTAGTTTCCAATAGCTCTCTAGCCTTTCAACTGATAAAACACCATCTACAATAGCTTGTTGTACTGCACAGTTTGGCTCATTTTTATGTGTACAGTCATTAAATCTACAATCATAAGCAAGTTCATCAATATCAGAAAAGGATTTCGTTAAATCCGCACTAATAATCCCTAGTTCCCTCATCCCCGGAGTGTCTATAACAACACCTAAATTTGACAACATAATCAGTTCACGTCTTGTAGTTGTATGTCTGCCCTTGTCATCATTTCTTATCCCATTAGTCTCTAATATAGTTTGACCGAGCAGGCAATTGATTAAGGTTGATTTTCCAACTCCAGATGATCCTATAAACGCAACTGTCTTGCCATTGGTAAGATATTTCATTAAGGACTGATACCCTTCAGTTAAAGTACTTGTTGTAACAAGCACATCTACACCTATTGCAATAGAAGATACTTCATTAAGTCTTGCCTCTATTTCTTTACATACATCTGATTTTGTAAGTACAATAACTGGTGTGGCGCCACTGTCCCAAGCAATCGAAAGGTAACGTTCGAGTCTACGAAGATTAAAATCATTATTCAATGACATACATATAAAAATTGTATCAATATTTGTGGCGACAATTTGAATATCTTCCTTAGAACCTGCCACTTTACGTGCAAAAATGCTTTTCCGTGTAAGGATATGATGAATAATCCCGTTTCCCTGTGAATGATCCGTTCTGTCAACCATCACAAAATCTCCAACAGCAGGATATTCAGAAAGTTCTGTTACACTATAATGGAATTTCCCTGATATTTCAGCTGCAATCTCACCATCTTCTGTGATTACCTTATATAGATTTTTAGTTTGTGAAGAAATTCGACCTATAAAAAGACCTTTATATTGTTTAGACTCCAGTATAGATTCTTCAGTAAGTCCCAAATTTTTCATATTAATATTTTTCAATTTCATTTCCTCCTAAAGTTTAGATCATAACTTTTGGGAGGTTTTATGCATAAATTTATTTTGCACATACCTCCCCATTTGCTACAATCTCAACGCTTTGGTTGCTAAACATAAATGCAACATCTCCTTTCCGCTACTTATAAACTTTACTATATCACAATGCTCATGACATCCGCGGAAATATAAATCCCAAAATGCTTCTCTAGCAATTTTTTCAACTACTTCAGAATCTTTTGGATTTTTATTTCTTATTTTTAATATACGTAAATAATCCCCTTCCTGTTTTACCTATCTGTTTTCGTTAATGAGTGGATTTGATTCAATAATTTGGACACAAAAAGCTCTCTTAATGTGAACTGCCCAATGCATGTTAGTTTGGTGCCTAACATGCATTAGGCAGTTCATTTTATAACTAAGAATTCAGTTCACTTTTTCATACAATGTACCATCTGTATCCATAATCTCAATTTCAGATTTTAATCAACCTGAACCGATGACAAGGTGTGGGGCAAAGCCTTCAATCATTGAATAAGTACTCGGTTTAGTTGCTTATTCTTTCATGATGTTCTTTTTGAAATAGCGGAGGCTAAAAGTTCAATGAATGAGACTAACTTCAAAGATCTTTGCTCTCAAGCAAACGGATGTGATTACATGCTAAGTCGATTTTCTTGCAGATCTATCATTATCCTATGTGAAAGCTGGATCGATTTTTGGAGACGGTTGCTTATTTCCTTTTTAAGAAAGGATAGGATAATACTAATCCGAATACATATAAAATTACTAAAAAGTAAACGGGAAGTAAATGTATAAAGGTTGTATATCCAATATATATATGGGTTCCAATCCCCGCTATAAACGCAGGTAATGCTCCGACAGCAAGGGTATTCCAAACCCATTGTTCCCCTTCTCTAAACCCCCATAAGGAAAGCATTAGAACGAGCAAACCAACACTTACAAGGGCACTGCCAAATCCTGCTCGGTCATGTGCAATAAGGGGAATCAAATTGTCACTAATACTATCTAACATTTGAGATGACATGCACAAGAAGCTTAGATCCGTTGGCACAAAAACTTTGGATGCACCTATTGTAGAGATCACTATACCACCTGCTAATATTAAAAACCCTAGTGTAATAAACATGAGTTGTCCATAAAGGCCATATTGCCAAGCTTTATCATTCTTTCCATGAATGGAGGACGGGGTACCCGTGACTCTTTTTCCTTCCCTAAAACTAAAATAATATATCGGCAATAAGAACAGCCAAAATAAACCGTGTAACCAATCAAAGTAGCCAAAGCCGATAAAAAGAAAAATACCAAGAAATCCCACGATTGCTGCACTATGAAAAGCAATCCTTGCCCAATGCATGTTATATTTAATTCCGTGTCGGGCAAGCTGGATATACAATATTCCTCCAGATATCATTGTTCCAGCTAGTGCTATTCTGTCATGTGACATAAATGATAAGATGAGCGGATTTATTTGAAAAATATCGGCTTTTGACAGTCCGATAAACGATTCATCATAAGGGAGGACAAGACTTGTAAATGCAATATATAAGGCGATGATTCCTCCAATTAAGATAGAGAGACCAAATAGAAATGACCAGTACCAGCTTGGATTTTTAATAGGTTGGGCTTTTTCATATAATAATCGTTCATGAATTCGCTTCGGTAACCCTGGCCCAGCTTTTACATACCCATCTGTTAGCATTAACAGATCTGCACCAGCACCAACTAAAGCACAGGCCTCTTCCGGTGTCTCCACTCCACCAGAAGTTATGATCATTAGTTCGGGATGTAAATCTTTAACCTGTTTTACCAATTTAGCTAGGCATTCATTTGCATTTGCAACTTCATGCCAATAGTTGCCCTCAATTCGACGAGGAGCCTCTATGACAATACCCCCAATACTTGTATGCTGCATTAATGTCCCTATTTCTGATTTTTTTTCGTTCATTTCATCAGCAGAAAAAGATACATAAAAAGAACGCTCTAAACATATTAAATTTTCCTCTACATATGAGATAACCTGCTCACTTGTTCCGACAAAAGCATCTACAAAAGGTGTTAAATGTTGTACAATTATGTTCCATTCATTTCTTTTTACTTGTGCATCTATCTTGGCAAATACGGGAATCCGAATGTTCAAGCTTGTTAGTTTTTTGATCGCTAGCTTGAGAGGAACTTTCTCTTGATGATTAGAAAACAAAATATGACTATTTTCCCTTCTTGGTTTCATTTGATTTTTAGGTTCGTTTAATACGATTGGCCCTATTTCTACAAATCCAAATCCCAATTCTTGAAAGGCTTTAATACCTGACAAATTAGGATCAATATGGCCGCTTAATCCAATAGGAGAAGGAAATCTAGTATGATAAATTTCCTTCTCAAATTCTCTTGAGGGTTTCATATGCCCTAAAAACCCAATAAGACCTCGACCGCCAGGAGTAGATGCTATTGTACTCATAGATTTATGAAGAAACTCTCTGCTTGTTTTAGGGTTTATTTTATCCAGTAAAAATTTTTTCAATGGATGATAAGACCAGTCTGGCATAAACAACACCTTCCAAACTTTAATTTGGGCTACTCTCTTTACTACTCCGGTCTTAAGCCTCTCAATTATTTTTCCTTCTTTAATTCTAGCATGTACAATTACATAGCATAAAATATCCTTCTCTATTATTTAATGTACTGCTTCCGAAGTTCAATAAATGTACCACATCTTTAATCGCCTTTGATCTTTTAGAATTGAATGTAATTACTTAATAATAAGCAGCCACCTTTTTGTCTAGAAAAGTTAGAAAAATTAATCGAAACCTATAGTAAAGAAGAGATTTGGATACATGAATCGGTTGCAAAGGAATTCAAAGAATTATTATTGAAGAGTCGAATTGCATGTAATATAGCTTTACAAATAGTAATTGATCCTACCACTTTTGTAAATTATGTAGAAGAAATATCAAAGGATATCATTCAGCAAATAGCTAAAGTTAAACAGCATATAAGAAAAGATACCGGTATGCAAGATTTAGATGCGTATAGCAATACACTATTAAACCAACATAGCAGCACGCCATAATATGTTGCTTATATTGCTAGATAATGAAGGGCCTACAGAAAATTGTAGGCCTCGCTGAGGTTGTTGATACTTACTATGATCACCAAGGATAAGACAATACACCGATCGCCCTCTTCGCTTTCGATTTTTGGTAGAACACAAAGTATACATATCGAGGCGTGGATGATGTGAATAGTCATGAGGTGAAAGCCAACGAGGAGCAAATGGATAAGTCTTTGGCGAAGATGTATTGAATAAATGAAAACTTCCACTGAAGAAACATGCAGTGGGAGTTTTGCCTTGTTTGCCTGGTATCTATGAGAATCAATGAAGGATTTTTTCAAATTACTTTTATGATTTGTGCAGCAAGTACTCCTTCATCATCCAGATCTTTTCGGGATCCCGAATCGGTTCGACACTATTTTGTCCTTGTCTGGTTGTCATAAAAGGTCGCCTCTAGTTGCTTTCAATTATTCATTATGTCTTATTCAATATAACATAAACATTCAATATGTGGCGTTCAATCACCTGCTAGAAGCTACTATAACGAAAAACCCCTTGCTTTCCAAGGGGTTCTTCGTGTGCTACGTGTTGCTTTCCGAATGCAATTACTTACTATAGATCCTGACCCACGATAATTTTCCAACCATCTTTTTGTTGTTTGATAGGAAGTGTAAGTTTATCTAAACTTCCTCCACTATTGATAACTTCTACAGTACTCTCAAACTCTGTGTCACTTACTTTTTCAATACCTAATAGATTAGTACCTGTAATAGTTTCATCAGTAATGATTGCTAAATACTCTTGTTGTTGATCCTTTTTATCTGGAAACCTCAAATCATCCGCATACTTCACTAATGAAGATACATCCTTTTCTTCTAAAGCTGTTAAATAACTATTAACCAACTTTTCAACTTCTTCTTTAGGTTGAGCAGTTGCATCTGTAGCAAAGCCACCTAAAATGGTAATCGCCAAAACCCCGGATAATACAATTAATGGTGTTTTTTTCATATAAATTCTCCTTTTTACACATGGTATCATAGAGTCCATATTTATACAAAAAATGGATGATTTTGCACACAATAACCATTAATCAAATCATTTATCGCTGGAACCATAATAAACACCTCTGTTTAATATTTGTCTCCTAATAAATTATAGCATTTCTTATTCAGCTAACCTGCCCCGTTAGTTTAATGAAAGTTAATTTTGTTCCCATCTTAAAAAAGCCCAAAATTGCAGCATTTCCATTTTTAAAGGGCATGTATAATTTAAATATTCCTCTTCAACAACCTTAATGATGGGGAAATTAGCTACTACCTCAGTACAGGCAATGCTTAATATTTCTTTTTCTTCCTCAGTTGGTTCCCCGTCAAAATAGCCTTTCCAATACAGCGTTTCGTTTTCTAATGATACCGTTAGCCCTCTTAGTTTGTTTGGTATTGCGCTTAAAAGGGAGTAATGGCAACTAATAATCAAATCATTTATCGCCGGAACCATAATAAACACCTCTGTTTAATAATTGTCTCCTAATAAATTATAGCATTTCTTATTCAGCTAACCTGCCCCTTCAGACCCAATAAAAAATGCGATACCTCTTTATTGAAGTATCGCACCCAATAGCCTAAGTAAAACTCTTCTCAAACTTTATTCATTTTAATAAACCTTATGTATTTTTAATCACGGTTATTTAGAGCTATTACTATAGTGTCTAGGCGAAAATACGTTTTTTAATGCACTTATTATTCCAGGCACAAGAAAGAAGACGCCAAAAAAGACAGTAAGTAAATTTAATTGTGGTATTTCATAAAAAGTAAACCATTCTATAAAAATTGACGATTCCGTAATTCTCCCAAATAGTGTTCCATCAATCTCTCTATAATTAGGTAACCATCCTGTTGTTTCAGATGTAATAAAAATTATCTGTGACACTAATTTGAGAAACCCGATATTTTTTCAAAAATGGAACACTTTTTTGCTTTTCAGCCAACTAATATCCCTTCCTGCATTAGGTACCATTTTATATTGATATAAGAAAAGTTAAGGAATCAGTTTAAAAATTCGACATCTTTTCTATTGTTTATTTTGTTATTGAACTCAACTACCCCGTTAGTTTAAGAAGAAAATCATAAAAATAGGACTTTCCATCATAATAACACAATGATCCCCCTCCTCACTTTTAACTTTTGGCAGAACGCAAAGTATACGTGTAGAGGCGTTGATGATGTAAATAGCAATGAAGTTAAAGCGAATGAAGAGCAGATGGATAAGTCTTTGGCGAGGATGTATTGAATAAATGAAAACTCCCACTGAAGAAACATGCAGTGGGAGTTTTGCTTTGCTTGCCTGGTATCTATGAGAATCAATGAAGTGTTTTTTCGAATTACTATTATAATTTCTATACCAAAGCTTCATAAGCTTCATTGTTGGTTTGGAATAAAGTTTGATCAAAAATGTCCCTCAAACCCGTATTTTAAATTAAATAATAAGAGCCCGTTTTGAAAAAGGTTTATCAAAACGGGCTAATTCCTTGCTAGCTCCTATACAATTTTTATAAAAAAGTTTGATCATTATTTTAGCTCTCGAAAATCTTCGGTCGTAAAGCACACTACCTTTTCTCCACGCGAAATGAGCTCTTGCACAACACCAATAGTCCTTAGTTCTGTGTAATCAACTTCAGCTGGACTCATCTTGAAGGGCTCTACGGCGTTCATGCAGCACCAGTAGGATAACCATCCCCATTATTACACCTAAGATGATGCCTGCCTGTGTGGTCAATAACCATGCTAATGGGTACTCTGGGGTGGGTGGTGCACCGAGTCGAACTGAAGATAAGGCGGAATAGAGATTGTTGGAGAACAACGCTCCCGATGAAATCCATGCCGCTGCCATAGGGGGTAAAAACCACCTCGACCCACGGCGGGATGATACCACCAGTATACCCCACGCACCAGCAAAGGACCACACGCCTGTACTCAATGACAGCAGGCGCCACCACACATCGCGTTCACCCATGGTTGCCGGGTCGATGCCGAAAGAGCCGCCAACCGCCCAAAACACCTTGATCACACCGAGCAGAATGCAGCCGGCAGCGACGATCCTAGCCACGATAATCTGCAGTTGTAAAGTATTGCCCGGCAACTCCTTGTAGTCGGTTGTGCCGCTCAGCGCCTCTGGCCAACGTGCCATTGCATACCCCGCCAATGCAAGCGGCAGGAAAATGCCGATCCCGAAAAGTGAGATCATGACGAATATCTGCTCGTATACCCAGAAATCGGCGGCACCTGCTTCTTGATCCCGGATCATAGCTGCAGGGCCCAGAACCGGTGCAATCAACAGCATGGGAACGAGCAAGCCGGTACCAACCCAAATGGGGAGAGCAACCAACCACGCAGGCAGCCGCTCCCCCCATGGTCTGCAAAATGCCAGCGCAAGAAGGATACCAACCGCAGCGAGAACGGCGGTTACTGCGTTTATAATGCGCCAGCTAGCGTCACCCATTTGCTCGGTTGGAAGGAAGAGACCAAAAGTCCATACGATTTTGATCAGGAGGTAAGGTGTTACTGCTATCGCGGCACCATAACCGCAAATTCTGCGCAACCTCATCAATTTTAAGGCCTTCCTCTCTGCACTAATTGTCATCTTCTCATCTCCTCTACAAGTTCTAACTCACTTTGTTTCATAATTATTTATTCACAACTATCCTATTTAACTTTTTTGCGCCCAAATTATTGACTCAAATCCAGCTTACGAAAGATAAGGCTGCTTCAAATTGATCCATTAAAAAAGGAGCACTGAGTTAGGAATATATAGGGACAATTAGTTATCCATAGATAAAGCCTGTATCGTAGATTACCAAGTAATCATTGATTCAGGCTTTTTTTCAAAACTTCTTCAACTAACGCCCCGTTAGTTGAAGTGTACTACTTCACAAAGTTACATCGATTTTAATATATATTGAAACCGTTCTTACTCACATTTCATTTTATATCATATAGACACCTCCCAGAACAAAAGGTACTCTATACGAACGAATCATTGAACTCCTTGTTATTCTTTTCCGCTAAATTCTAAAATATTTAAACCCTCGGATGCCTCTGGAGCCTCAAAAAGTTTAGTAACCTGAATAAACACTGCTTCCGTGTCAAAAGCTGCTCTTTCAGGTTGTTCGTTACGCCTTTGTGCAATTTGACGTAAGCATTGCTCGTTATTTAGATTAAGGAAAATTAATTGATGGCTTGCATTGACCTCTGACACCATATCCAAAAACCACTTTCGCAGTTTTTGAGTGTTAGCCGGAAAATCCATCACTACATCTGTACCGACACTTAATATGTTTTGGACATGCTTTTTCACCAATGGCTTGAGCTGCGCTGAGAATTTTAGATAGTCTTCAAATGAGGCAATTTGGTCGGGATAAAGAGATGAAAGCCATTCATCCTCAGACAACAGTACCGCATGTTTATCTATCGCCAATTGTTTTGATTTAGTTGATTTTCCAGCTCCCATTTTTCCACAGAAAAAGTATAGGGTCCCCAATTGTTTCATAATTTTTAACCCCGCGCTTACTTTAGTTTAAACTTTTTACTTCGTTAGTTCCCATAGACATTCTCCTCTTATTAATATTTAGACGTTAAGATTTATATCCAAATTTACTTATTCTATCCATTTCATTTATATTCCTTCTTTAACAAATTTTTTCGATAAGGATAGGGTGACACACTAACCGCCCTCTTCGCTTTCGATTTTTGGCAGAACACAAAGTACATGTATAGAGGCGTTGATGTTATTAACAATATACCGATTATCTTTTTCAATTTTATATAACGTTTCCCCTTATTTTTTACAAATGCATCTCACCGTAAAGTCCGTAAGTGCATTTGGCACTAAAAAAGTGCAGACTCTGCACAACACCGTTGCGTGAGTCTGCACTCTTACTATGCAAGATACACTTCCCCTAATCATCGATTAAGGGGAATTTATTTAATCCGTTCTTAGCCGCGTTGATACTTGGCTTTTAGAAGCTTTTTTTAAGTGGTTAAAACCAACAAATTTTTTGCCTTCTTCATCCCATAGACGGAACTTTAATGACTTAAGGCTTGTTGCCAGTGTAATAGTCGGAACGTTTTGCAATGGTTCAGTATTATTATGCACTTCTTCAAGCTTATAGTTCGGGACTCTCGGGCTTAAATGATGAACATGATGGAAACCGATATTGCCTGTTAGCCATTGCATGACTTTTGGAAGCTTATAAAAAGAGCTGCCTTCAACTGCTGCTTTTACATATTCCCAATGCTCATCTTCTTCAAAATAAGAATCCTCAAACGTATGCTGAATATAAAACATCCAAACTCCGAGGGATCCCGATATCATAAAAATTGGAGCCTGAACTAGCAGGAAGTTTTGCCAGCCAATAGCCCAACATAAAAATGCTGCCAAAGCGACGATCCCCAAATTCGTTACATATGTATTCATCCGTTCTTTGCGTTTTGCCCCTTTACGATTAAAACGATTGGTAATCCCAAAGACGTAAATCGGACCAATAATAAACATAACAAATGGATTTCTATATAAACGGTACATTATTTTTGTCTTAGTTGAAGCTTCTTTATATTCCTCAACGGTCAGTACCCAAATATCACCTGTACCGCGTTTGTCCAGATTGCCGCTTGTCGCATGATGGACAGAATGGTCGTGTGCCCAATGGTCAAAAGGATGCAGAGTCAGGATTCCTGTTATTGTTCCAAGGATTCGATTCGCCTTTCGGTTCTTAAAAAAGGAATAGTGGCAGCAATCGTGAAAAATAATGAAGGTTCTCACTAAAAAACCTGCCGCAACGACAGAAATCGCTAATGTAAGGAAATAAGACATCGACAAGCTCTTATATGCCAAACACCATAACAGGAAAAATGGTACCAATGTGTTAATGATTTGCCAAATGCTTTTTTGTAAATCCGACTTTTCATAAGGGGTAACCAGTTTTCTCAAAGCCCTTGGGTTCTGTTCATTCATTTTTTAAAGTTTCACCTTCCCTGATGTTGTTAATCTAAGTATAGAAAATGCTTTATTGCCTTTGAAGTCCCAGCTGTCATACACCATATATGATAAACGTCATGTTTATCCTATTTTCTTAAAAATCCTTTACTTCTTGCTTTGCCAAAGTGAGGCCTGGCTTCATTGTCCATAGTTTCTTAACATATTTTAGAGTTTTGTTTGAAATCTGTTTTTTTATTAAAGAAATTTTTATTCTTTTTCCTAATAATTTGTTATGGACTGTTTTTATCTTAGAAAGAACGGAACATGGCTGCCCTAGAAAAAGTAGAATCGCTCTCTTTGGAATCTCTTTTTTATATAAGGTTGCTTATGAATGACGTCATTCGTTTTGTTTTAACTTTCCCGCCAGCTAAGGATCTCTTTTAACAACTGTTAAATGAATCAGTTTTCCAATCTCACTGTAAAATTAGTGGAAATGCAAAGCGAATTTCTGGCTCAATTAAATCTTTATTAGCAGCGTCAGTCAGGATACAAAAGGCGTATGAAGGTTATACCCAGCTCTTTATTGGGCTAAACTCTCCCCCGCTCCCCTATAAAGATCGGTTTATTTAGATCATAAACATCGATTGTTTCAGGAACAAACAATACAAGTAAGGAAATACTACCGTAAATATGGATTGATTTTTGAGTATCAAAATAAAGGGCCAGAAAACCATACTACTGGTAAACTTGAGTTTCTTAATTCAAAAGGCTTTGGAAAGTGAAAATGAAGAAAAGGCCGATTATTTGTGAACAAATATCATTTTTTATGAATATCTCGGCAAATGAGGATTTACCATGAGTGACCGTTTGGAAACATCCCCAGAAACAAAGCTTTACCAGTGAACAGCCCTGCTTTTAAGCAGAATATCTTGTACTTGAATAAGAAACAACTAAGCTTTTTAAAGAAATCTTTAACCATCAATAACCGTAAAAATTATTTTTGAAGTACTATTAAGCAAAGAAAAAGGTTTGAAGACACTCGTGTTTCATTTTCATGGGGTTTTCAAACCATAGTTATTAATAGGCATGTTAGATCGTGTTATAAGTTCGCAAAATTATTGACAGTTCTGTTTTGCTTACCGCTTCTGCACTAGTATCCACACGTTGAACAAATAATGCCAGGACTAAAAAGATAATATTAATTTGCAGTTTTTTCCGTTTCCTGTTATGATAAAGAAGAATTATTTTTGTTCGGTGTAAAGGATAGTATGAATATCGACTTTTCGTCTTGATGATACTTTGGGCAAGGATAGTAATATAATGTGCGGTAACGCACTAGGAGGCAACAAAAATGGAACAAGGTACAGTTAAATGGTTTAATGCAGATAAAGGTTTTGGCTTTATCGAACGTGCAAACGGAGACGATGTATTCGTACACTTCTCTGCAATCCAAAGTGATGGATTCAAATCTTTAGACGAAGGTCAAAAAGTAACGTTTGACGTTGAGCAAGGTCCTCGTGGAGCTCAAGCTGCTAACGTTCAAAAAGTTGCTTAATCTTAAATCATTGATAAAAACAGGCTCTTTATATAAAGAGCCTGTTTTTTTATGTACTCTGTATAATACTCAATAAAAAACCCTACTCAACATTCGAGTAGGGAAATGGTACAGGTAATAGAAAAAGATTTAAAGCTTCAAAGGTTGTTTACAGTATAACATACTGGATTGACAATAGGCGGAATGTATATAAGTTATTTATTTTTCTTTTCGAATACAACTACATTTTATTCTTTCTTTTTTCACTACCTGACGTTTTCCAACCGCCAAAAGCGTCATGCTAAACGAAGTGTCAATTTCTATTGACATTTATGTATATCCTATTATTAGCAGCAGCAAACAAAAAGGATCATCCCTTTGCGTAAAGAATCACCCTTTTCTTCGTTCATTCAACAATTTTTAGGTACTCTTGATTAATTAAAATAACAGCTGGTCCATCTACAAGAATTCCCCCAACTTCAATTTTTTCATAAGACTCAACCTTAATAGAAGTAACCCCTTTGCGCTTCTTTAACTCGTTACTTAATTCTTGTGTTGGAATGTGTTTCATATCTCCACTCCTTCTTATTGTTTCGTCTAATCTTATTATGTTAAATGAGTTGTAAAAATGGTTTCTAGTTTTAGAAATTCCGTCATTTTCTATCGTTGACCCTATATTTAGATGTTACCAACTCGCGTGTCTCTTTTATGAAAAGAAGATACACAATTACTATTCACTGTCGCAGTGGGTGTAAGAAATTCTTAAAGATTAAGGTAAGTTTGTTTGTTTTTATCTCCAGAAATAGCCACTTAGATATCCTTAAAACAATGAAAGCCCTGCCTCTCTTTCATCCTTACGGCTCCTTGTCCGTGCCAGTGTGAATTAGGATTACAAAAATCAAGTGACTACTTTATCGAGTTTTTTGATAAAGATTCAAATGTTCGCAGAAGAAATTTAAATAATAAAAATGGATTAGATTGTAGAAATAACAAAAGAGGTAATGTTCTAAAACAATGGAAAAGGTTGAATGTCTTTGAAATGATTTACTTTTAATCCTGTTATTATTGAAAAATTCAGGATATTTTTTCTAAATGCAATACATATCTATAATTAAACTTAACAAAAAACTTTTATTTGATTTTCAGTGATTCCTTTAATTACCTCCAGTTCACTAATCAAAAATTGATATGCATGATCCAACATTTTTTTTTCGCTTGCATTAAGTGCTTTTTCTTTCTTCATACGCATTAAATCACGTACAACTTCAGCACCTTCTTGTATTTCACCCGTTTTTATTTTGTTCGTGTTTATTTTATACCTTTGTTTCCAAGGCAGTAACTTATCTGATTCTCCATGCTGAAAAATGTGTATGAGTTGTTTTAATGCAAGTATATCAGTAACTGGTCGTATACTTGAACTCAATATTTTATGCGTTGGTATCATAACTTGCATATTACCGATTGACATTTTTATGACATAATACTGTTGTCTTTCTCCTAAGAATTCTTTTTCTTCTATGGCTTCAATTATACCTGCTCCGTGCATTGGATAAACAATGTTATCGCCAATTTGAAACATGTAATCCACCTCCATGTATGGTAACCTTCTTAAGGTTATCACATATTGGTTTTTTTATCAAATATTCAATAATAACACGATATTATTTTTTGTGTCAATAATCTTTTCTTTAAAAATCAAATCAAGCAAATCATGGATAGCAGGCTAATAACTTTGCCCTGCAGTTTTGTATTCCTGTCTTTATGATGGAGCAATTAGAGTTCCTTTGTTGGAAACAAGAAATGATTTACATATTGGCCAAAACTTTTACCGTCGAATTTTCCTTTCCCGCTCATCGGCTGGATAAATGGCTGCAGCGAAAAGAAGGTTGTCAGCTAGGGCGAACCATGCTTGAAGCGCAAGAATGCTGTTTGCAGCCGTCCGCTAATGGAATATACATAAGCAAACGAAATGATAGTAATAAAGAGGTAAGAACATGGCGAGCGTCACAAAACGTGAAAAAATTCTTTTCGCCTTATGGTGGAACTTGGTTATGACGGAAAAGGAAAAAGAAATTGTATGATTTTCTTCAAGCAGAACTTTATAAATTCCAGGCAGAGGTTGAAGCCGGTGAATACATAGCTCCTGAAAAAAATGTACTTTGCCGACTTTGTAGAAGAATGGAAATACAATAAAAGCTGGCAAGTCATTTATAAGGGGACGATCAAAAACTACAGAGAATTTCTTATAACGGCAGTACTCATGCTTCATAGAATTGAAACTCCCATAGAGCAATGTAAATTTACTGTGGAATTAGCTTTGAAAATGAAAAATGTAAATCCATATGAAGCTGATAAATTCTTGAATGATATAGCTAATCAAGCTTTCTATTCTTTTAAGTGACACCTCAGAAAGTTCTATCCTTAATAGATAGAACTTTCTGATTTCACTTAGTTAATGTATATTGTTGATATTTATTAAAGAAATGAGTCACTTCTCATTCAAAGAAGTGACTCTTCGCAATCAAATTAATCTTTAACCTTGTTTTTATGTTTTTTAGCAAACTTCATAGCAAAGAACTGAGGAATCAAATTCAACATACTAACAAAGAGTAATAATTGGTATGGGGTTAGTGGCTTAAAATAGCCGCCCCACCGTTCGTTCCCTGTCATCTCGCTGATGAAATAAAATGAAATGATTACAGATAATATATTACCAATAATAAGAAATATTGAATCACTAAAGAGTTTGCTGAGGAAAGCAAGAAGTGAAGTCGCTATAATCATAATTAAATAGCCAAGCATTGAACCATTAGCAAAATCTTGGTGCATTGAAAAATAAACAAAAGGAAAACAGTATAAACAGACTATTAGAATACCAATTACTATTTTTCTCATATAGTCACCTCTCTTTGTATATTTATAAAAAACAAATATATAGGTTACGTGAAAAATTGGAAACAAACAACTTTCTATAATCATTTTTCTTATTGTATCATGGTCACCCCGATTTTTAACATAACCTAAGAAATGAAACCAAGCTAAATAGCCGTTGAGGCATTTTGTTGCTATACCATTGAAAAAACAGTCTACGTTAAAATAAAATGATTTCCCTTCCTCTCGATCAAAATAAGGATAATGATTATTTTCTTTGCAAATGTGTAGGTTAAAATTAAACTTTCCACCTAATCTTCTTGTGATCGTTCTTCTCTCACTTTCATCAAATGCTCTTCTTCCCATGCCAAGTAAGGTTCCCATTTAGAGCGTATCCTTTCCCCATGCATCGTTTAATGCTACAACATCTTTACGTGCATTAAAGACATAGTAATCTGAATTCGCTACAGAAAATAAGGCTTGAACGGATCAAGCTTGCTGCCTCATTTTTTCCTCGCCTTGCTTTTGGGATTTCCCCGCTTTTCAGATACTTGCTGATTATCTTCCGGTCAAATCCTGCTTCTTTAGCAGTGGCCGTTTAGACCAGCCTTTCTGATGCAAATCTCGAATCATAAAAAACTCCCCTTCACTTAACACCATCACGTCACTCCTTAAAAAATCAAAAGTACATAACGTTTATCTGTCATGAACGGGGAATTTTAAACCCGAGATATTATCCATTTTAAAGTCGGATGTGACAACTTGGCCTCATTACCCTTTTTTTAGCTCATACGAACCCTTTACAGCACTTATTAGTTACACTTAGAAGAACCAAGAAGGAAGATTTGATTAAAAGGGCAAATATTTTTATATGACTTTATGTCAATATAAAAAGAGAAGGTCTGGCCTTCTCTTTTACAGACCTTATTACTCTTTATCTAATTTATAAACCCTTTATTGCTCTTACAAGCAAACTACTAGATTTAAATATACAAAATTCATATTTAATCCTCATCTAAATCATTCGCTTTATAAAAACTTTCACTATCATAAATTTTCCATTCCCAAAACTTAGTGCCTTGTGAGACGATGAAATAGTCGAGCCACATCTCAAAGGTCATATCAAGAGCAACAACATCATCAAAAGGACCACCTTCCTCCATCCAAAACAAATAATCGTTTGCTCTTTTAGTCTTGTTTATACCATTTGAATTTATCAAGAGTGTATTACCTTCAAAACCATAGGCAATAGGATACCAGCCATCAGGGTAATCCATGTAGCTTCTATATTCATTTATTTCATTTAGAGACAGTAATTCAAAACGAGTTCCTACTTGTTCATCAATAAATAAATGCGCCCCATCATGCATAAAAAGAAATTCTTTATAGTCTTCCGGAAAAGTAATATTTAACCGCTTTTCCATCTCTAAAATTTTCTTTTCCTTCGTTCCATTATTAAATCTAAATTTAACTTCACTGATATATCCAAATTCTTGTTGAATATGAATCTTTCCCTTTTTAATTCGTTCCATTAACCCACTCATTGTAAGATTAAGTAAGCTCATTTTAGCAACTCCTTTAATATTAGTAATTGGTTCATCAAGAAGAAACCTGGCTCCTATGAAAATTCACCGGCAACGGCATTTACGTGTCCCTCGACCAAACCATTGCTCCACGGATAGAGAAATGCATTCTTAACAGCTGTCTAATCTGAACACAGGTACCTGACAAATTGATGGATTTCTTTGATTCCGGTTTGTTCAGCTGTTTTCACCCACTCTTCAAGGGTAGGACGATCGGGACCGTTCCTTCATGAGGAGGGATTGGAACGATTGAAGAAGGCCTTTGACTGTTTCCAACTCATTGAATCTATCCAGTATTTGTTGAAAAGCCTTTTCTTCTTCAGGATTGCACGTCAGCTTGGACCATAAATAAGTGCGAAGCCTGCGCCTTGATAGCTTCTTGATCTTTCTCTTACCGTGAATGTTTTCTTTCTTTCGTAGTTTGAGAATATCGCCTCTCAGCGTAGAGAGCGATTTATCATATCCCTTTTTCCAGATCACATGGAAGATGCAATTTTTCGTCACGTTTTGTTTTAAGAGACAAAGAATCGTTTTTTGGTAGGGATCTGCACTATGATGTCCTTTTCTCTCATCACGGGGGCTCTTTTAATTCCAGATATTTGTTGACTTAATGGCAAAGAAAAATTTAAAATTTTCATATCTTTCTTCCCCTTTAGCAAGGTTAAAGGAAAAGACAACTAATGCGAAATTTTCCTCAGCATAAGTACAGAACTAAAAAATATTATCCTTTTTGCTGCTCATTCCGTTAAAGCGCCCGTTACTTGCATAGAGTTTAAGGGTTATTCAATAAACTATTTAATTTAACCAATGCTTCACTTACTTCTTTTCTTAGTTGTTGTTCGGATATCTCAAAGGCTATTTCTTGTCCTGGAAGACATTCGTGCCAATAACAATCAATCGCTTCAAAAATTCCGTTTAAAATATCGAACAGTGTATCGTCTATTCTTTCTATCTCATTTTTAAATCCATTTAGATAAGCATCTTCAAAACCTTCAACAGTAATTACTTCATCTATAAAATCTTCCATTAATCTTTTATATCTATAAGCAAACATTTCTTTCCCTCTTTATCGATTTTCCATCCTCAACTGCTGCAGTTCCTTACGAAGTTCTAAAAGCTCCTGTTGTTCGGGCGACCGGTTATCTTTCTCTTTAAAAAGAAACGGAGATTTCATCCTGATGAATCCAGCGGTCAAGAGAGGACGGAGTCAAGTCATATTCATCAATGATAGCTCGTTTTGTTTTTCCATTTTGGTACAGCTGTACCATTTGCTTTTTGAACTCGGCTGTAAATGTATGGCGTTCTCGCTTTATCCTGTTTGAAGCTCCGCATCTGTTTTAGATCAAGTGTATGTGACCTTAATCTTTCTGTCCAGATAAGTGTAGACGCTCCAAACCTCCTCCTTTTAGGAATCCATTTAATTATGATGCCTGTCGAAATTTAAGGCGACGATTTTGTATGTTTTTAGCCGACTATATTGTCCATTTTAAAGGCGCCCCTTTCAAAATGAAATAAATTTACTTTGCCCTTGGTTATAACAACACTGGTGCTGACCTTTATATGTAATTAAGAACCTCTGAGTATTTGAAAATGGATAAACAAAAAGCCGAATGATGATTCCATCCAGCTTTTTGTAATGTTTCTTTGTAGATTACTCTATTAGGTTATTCTCAAGAATATAACCTTTCTCCCAAGTACCTATAAGTAAAAATTGGTCACACTTGCTAAATTCCACAAAGCATGCGTAGGGAAGATTTTTTATAGTTCTAATCTCTAATTGTTGGCTATCCAAAATAGCCACACAATCACTATATGCAATAACTAAAAATTTTCCATCGTTCGATAAAGTTGCTTTATTATAATATTGATGAAGCCCGTTAATACTGGGAACAGGTAATCGCATTCTTTTTATAACTCTTGTTAAATCAGAACTTAGTAAGATTACTTCATTGCCATCTATCAGTACGTAAGTACCCGTATAAGGGTCGAGAAATACTGCATTCCAAACAAGATTTTCCGAAGGGCTGATTATCTCAATAGAATAATCCGGCTCTTTCAGTTTCAATATCGAATATTCTACAAAATCTGTTGTTTGATTATGAAAACAAAGTGTAAACAAATGTGCTTTTTCTTTTTCCACATATTGATTATAGTAGATTTGAGAATGATTAAAATTCGTGATTGGATGACAAGTGCCTAACTCTAAATCAAACGCAACAATTTGCTCACTTGAATTAACTTTTGCAATACAGAGCAAGACGTTTCTTTCATTTAAACATACAAAACCGTCTTCAATTAACTTGCAATGTTTGTTAGATTGAATCTTTTTCAGTAAATCGAAATGGTTTGTTTCATAAATATAAATGCTGCCGGAGGTGTTTTGGATAATTACACGACTATTATTTTGAGCAAATCTTAGTTGACTTGGATTTTTAGGTGTGTCTAATATTATGGGAGATTTCCACTCTTGATTAATATAAATAAATGTTTTTTGATTAGATACGCGGCCTAAAACACTCAAGTCACTTGTCATTACTAAACAATGGCTTGTACCCAATGTTTTTACCTTCTTCATATCTAGCAATGCTTTCACCTCTTAAAATGGCATCGTGCTACTTTTAGCTGCTAGCCATGTTCTTATCAATTTAAAGGTCCCTACAACTAAGGATTTATTTGTAGATTTACTAAACTTGCTAACATAGGCCATATCAAAGAGAGCATTTACAGTCTTATAGTATAGAGTCGTGTGAAGTCTTCTATGCATGCCTGTCTTAATACTAATTAAATTTATCTGATCTTGTATACCAATACCAACCTTACCAATGATTTCTCTTGCAGGAGCTGCTCTTTTGGCTGTTTGTGCGGCTACATGATGTACCTCCTATTTAGGACGATTTTTAATTTTAGCATACTTCTCGTTAAGTACACAGAAAGCCAATTAGAGACTTCCAAGAAAAAAGAACTAAAAAAATACTCCAATTCATTAATGAAAATAATCCGTGTTATGAGAAGGAGGCTAGTATTCTAGAGGTTTTTATCAAAGAAATGGCTTAGTAATACCATATACATCTGCAGCAACGCATATAAGCCCTCCAACAACAAATAAAACTTTAATGATCCAAAAATTAATGATTGTAGGCAATGGAGTTATAAGCCTAACTGAATCAAAGGTTTTACTGTTAAAAAACCTATCCCGTGTTGCATAAGAAAACATCCAAAATGCAAAAATTCCAACCATCAAAATAATTAAACTAAGAAAAAAGTCTATTATCAATCAGTTGCCTCCCTTAAAAAGTTCCACAGTCAAATCTCTAAATTTAAAATGCTTAAACATTTCCTTTATTTCTTTTATTAGATATTGGAGTTAGTATAGTTTCATGGACACAGTTTAATTAAGTCCTTACAATTATTTTGAGAGGATGTGTCCGAAATGGAACGTAAGCCTGCAGGCAAAAAATATAATGATGACTTT
>NZ_MWMM01000024.1:0-24829 GCF_002189605.1 Pseudobacillus badius | reverse complement strand
ATATCCCCCTAACTCTTACAAGCTAGGATTATTTTCATATAAGGTGGCTCACTTTTCAATTGCGATGGTGGTTCACTTTTAGGTTAACAAATACAACTATCTTGTATTTGAGAGCAAGAGAACTACTTACACCTGAACAACGCATAGATTTCATGACAATTCCAGCTGATATTAGTGAGTGGGAAATAGCTACCTCCTACACTTTATCACCACATGATTTAGAAGTGATTAAACGTCGAAGACGAGACTATAATCGACTTGGATTTGCTGTTCAGTTATGTCTGTTTCGCTTTCCTGGATGGACATTATCGGATGTTAAAGAAATACCTAAGTCAGTTTTACGGTTTATTGCCAATCAAATTAAGGTTGATCCCTTGGAATTTCAATCATATGCCGAACGGGAACAAACTAAGCATGAACATATGGTTGAAATTCGGAAAGAGTATGGTTATAAGAACTTCTCAACAAGAGAATATCGTAACATCTCTTCTTCTTTACTAAGTCATGCAATGGAAAATGAGAACTCAATGTATTTGATTAGGACGGCTATCGAAGAAATGAAAAAGCGAAAAATTATTCTTCCAGCTATGTCGACTATTGAACGTCTGGTTTGGCAAACACGTCATCGAGCTGAACAAAAAATATATAAGATATTATCGCGGTCTCTATCCTCTTTGCAAAAGGAAAGTTTGATCCTAATGACAGAGACTACTCTGGATAGTGGAAAAACACCTCTTGCTTGGTTAAAAGAAATCCCAGGACAATCTTCACCTGATGCCTTCTTAAAAGTCATTGAACGATTAGAGTATGTGAAAAAACTTGAGTTATCTATTGATTGTAATGACATACACCCGAACAGGCTTCTTCAATTGTCGCGTTTAGGTGCGCGATATGAACCTCATTCCTTCCGAAGATTTAATGAGTCTAAAAAATATGCCATTCTTGTGGCTTACCTCTTAAATCTCAGTCAAGACTTAATTGATCAAGCCATTGAAATCCACGATCGCCAAATTATGATCTTGCAGTCAAAGGGCCGTAAGGCCCAAGAAGAAATGCAGAGACAAAACGGTAAAACAATTAATGAAAAAATCATACAGTTTGCTGACATCGGTGCTGCACTAATAAAGGCAAGAAATGAAGGATTGGATCCGTTTACTACATTGGAAACCGTCATGTCCTGGGAGAAAATGATAGCATCGGTGGAAGAGGCCAAACAATTATCACGTCCTATCGACTATGATTATTTAGATCTTTTAGAAAGACGATTTTTTTATCTTCGAAAATATACGCCTACCTTACTTAAATCACTAGAATTTCAATCGACCCAATCAGCAAAACCATTGATAGAAGCACTAGATATTATTAAAAATATGAATGATTCAGGTAAACGAAAAGTTCCAGTAGGAGCTCCTCTTGGGTTTGTCTCTAACCGGTGGCAGAAACACGTATATGACGAGGATGAAAGCATCAATCGACATTATTATGAAATGGCAGCATTAACTGAATTACGAAATCATATTCGATCTGGAGATGTATCTGTTCGAGGCAGTAAACAACATAAAGATTTTGAAGAGTATCTAATTCCAAAAGAAGAATGGTTAGAAACTGGATTACATCATAATCGCCTTGCTGTAGGCAGTTCTGCTGAAGAATATTTGACCGAAAGAATGGATTCTCTACGAAAACGGCTGCAAGCCATGTCCGATAACGTTGATGAACTAGAGGGTGTCAGTATAGATAAGGGAAAATTTCGCATTGACCGTCTCGAAAAGGATACTCCAGAAGAAGCCAAGACGTTTAGTTCATCCCTATACAGCATGTTGCCACGGATAAAACTAACGGATCTGCTAATGGAGGTTGCAAGTTGGACAGGTTTTGATGAACAATTTATTCATGCTTCTTCAAGCCGTCCTCCCAAAGGAAAGGAAAAGTCGATCTTATTGGCCACGCTAATGGCGATGGGGACAAATATTGGCTTAACAAAGATGGCAGATGCTACACCGGGAATTACCTATCACCAAATGGCTCATGCTTCTCAGTGGCGTCTTTATGATGATGCGATGAATAAAGCTCAGGCAACACTTGTGAATTTCCATCATCAACTTGCTTTATCTTCATATTGGGGAGATGGAAGTACTTCCTCTTCAGATGGTATGAGAGTACAAGTTGGCGTGTCTTCTCTACATGCAGAATCAAATCCTCATTATGGTTCTGGTAAAGGAGCTACGATTTATCGCTTTACAAGTGATCAGTTTTCTTCTTACTACACAAAAGTCATTAATACCAACGCTCGTGACGCAGTTCATGTGATAGATGGGTTGCTGCATCATGAATCTGAATTGAATATTGAAGAACATTATACAGACACGGCTGGTTATACGGATCAAGTTTTTGGACTGAGCCATCTACTTGGTTTTCGTTTTGCACCTCGCCTTCGAGATCTGTCTGATACTCGACTATATGTAATAGATAAACCTGGTGAGTTTCCAACAATAGAAAAATTACTACGAGGGCGTATTAATACAAAGGTTATTCTAGAAAACTATGATGATGTTTTACGTCTAGCCCACTCCATTCGGGAAGGGAAAGTTTCTGGTTCACTTATTATGGGAAAGTTGGGGTCCTATTCAAGGCAAAATCGTTTGGCTACAGCACTCCGTGAAATGGGTAGGATTGAAAAAACAATCTTCATATTAGACTATATTTCAAATGAAGCAATACGCCGTCGAATTCAACGAGGGTTAAACAAAGGGGAGGCTATGAATGCCTTAGCACGAGCCTTATTTTTTGGAAAACGAGGTGAACTCAGGGAAAGAGCGTTACAAGACCAGCTTCAACGTGCAAGTGCATTAAATATCATCATTAATGCTATCACTGTATGGAATACAGTTTATCTCACAGAAGCAACAAAAGTTCTAAGTGAAAGAGGCATACTACGAGAGCAAATGATAAAACATATTTCACCATTAGGATGGGAACACATTAATTTCTTAGGAGAGTATACTTTTGACATAAAAAAAATGACAGGACTCAACTCTTTAAGACCATTAGATCGATAAACTCCTAAGCCGGTACCCTTAGAGTAAAGGATATCGGTTTTTTATATGGTAAAAAATGTATTAACGTGGGTTTTATGTCAAAATGTTGGCGGTACCCCAATCACAACTAGGTCTGGCTCAAACAAATAATACATATCAAAGGCTTCCATCTTTCGATCAGATAAAATAATTTCCGCAGAAAAATGAAGGGTCACAATCCTCTCGATTAAGAATGCTAATGGTTCATAATTACAAAATATAAAAACCTTCTTCATATGCATTCCTCTTTCTCCAGTGAGAAGCCTCTTTGCTTTGGACAATTTTCTTCCATAACGATCTTGTAAATAAGGCACCCCTCTTTATTTTGTTTAGTATGTCTCTTTTAAAATATTATTGATTTAAATCTCTCATCTTTTTTTGAAATTCTCTAATTTTTAATTTTGAAATATGCGCGTGCTTAGAGTATTCTGGGAAAAAAGCTAAATAGGTTTCGTTTTTCTGCGTAACATGCGAGACAGCTTCTAAATTAATAATGTTCGAGCGGTGAGATAGGTAAAACTGATCTCCCAATGTCTGCAATATATTGGCGATATTCTCATATACCTCATAAGTTTTATTCTTCGTATGAATAAAGCATTTCTTTCCAGCTTTTTCTATGAAATAAACATCTGCTTGTTTAATATAATAAAAGGAGCCCTCTGACTTGACGCACAACGTCTTACTTTGTCTTATCGGACTCTTTTCTGTATGCAGTGCGCCTCGAATCACATGTTCTGCTTTTTCCAACGCTTGATATATTCTTGTCATTTCTACTGGCTTAACAATGTAATCGACGGCCGAAATATTAAAAGCTTCAACCGCAAAGTCTTCATACCCTGTCACAAAAATAAATTTCAAATGAGGCTGAAATGAAATACATTTCTTAATGGCATCTACACCGTTCAACTTCGGCAAATTGATGTCCGCAATCACCAAGTCAGGTTTTGTGAGCATCACTTGCTGAATTAAGTCCTCCCCATTTTCACAATGGGCTACTACTTGAAAAGACGGATTCTGACTGACAAAAAAGCTTAAAATCTCTAAAGAATCCGGATGGTCATCTACAATTATTGTTCTAATTGGAGTCATAAGTTCTTCCTTTTGTGTTTTGGTTACTCTATATTAGCCTTGTACTTTTTCTGCTATCATTTTGTGTAAAATAATCTTAAAGTAATTAGACAATTTTGTCTAAGGGGTCAGCAGAAGGTTAATGCCCTTTATTATTCATATTAGGCAAAAATTTAAGCCTTTTGAGCACAAAAAAAAGACTTTTCGAATAAGAGAAACAGAAAATGGCAGTTACTATCAACTAACCGGTTATAGGCGGTTTGACCTACTCTCCCTACTGTTTGATCAAACCGTCAATACCGCTAGTCTACACATAACTTTCCCAGCTACTATGATTATCTTTCATTCTATCCGTCTTTCAAACAAGAATTATTATCCAATTTTTCTGCAGTAAAAGACCCGCTTTGAGTTTCAGCCAAAGCGGATCTTTTACTATATTGACAGCTGCTTTTATTTTGCAGGATGAGTACAGACAAATGAAAAATAGCACGGCAACACCCAATTGGATTATCATTCCTATTATTACACATAAAGGAAGATGATTCAATAGGTTTGAGAGAAGGAACAAACTGGCTAACATCCTATCTCATAAAAGAACATTTTTCTTTTCTATTTATGTTATTATGTATAGTAAAGATAAGAAGGGATTATCTTTACTATACATAATATATTTATTGTAAAACTTAATGAGGCGGTAGAACACATGAATGAACTTTCTTTTATGAACCACCTATCGAATGAAAATTATTTAGCGCATTTGCAGGAAAATTTAGATCACCGGAAGCTGCTGGATGAAAATAGAAACTTGAATCTTTCCGAGAGTTCCGAGCAGGATTTCTTGGAATTGTTTTTTGCCATGAAAATTTTTGAAGAAGGAAAGCAGCTTTCTCCCCATACGATTAAAGCCTATCGTTCCGACGCCAAAACACTGCTGGATTTTTTGGTCGAACACTCCTTATCGTTTCGGGATATCGGGTTTCCGGAGGTGAAGGCCTACAACCGCTTAATCAACGAAACCTACGCAGTCAAGTCCGCAAGAAGAAAGCTGGGCTTTTTTCAGCGATTGTTAGACTTCGGCTATGAAACACAATTTTATAAAAGCCACCTCTCTACCTGGCTGACCAAGCCGGCCGTTCAAAAAGGACACTATATAATGGAAGAAACTCGTCCAAATGAAGAGCTTCACCGGGTGCCCCGCCGAGAATTAAGCCAGGCAGATGCTCAATGGCTGCTTACTTTCTTTCCTAAAATCGTTAAAGCCAAAAAAAATCGGGAACAGCTGCAAAAGCGTAATTTACTGATCGGTTACTTGCTTTATAGCACCGGGCTGCGGGCCAGCGAACTGCTCAGCTTAAACTGGGGCAGCTTCCGGTACAGTCACCAAGGACACTTGTTTGTCGATGTAATCGGAAAAGGAAAAAAACAACGAACTGTTCCCATAAGAAACGAAGTAAAGGAAGTATTATTCAGTTACCGAAAAAGCACCGGAGATTCAACAGAATTAAATTTAGAAGATCAGAGCCCGCTCTTTTTTGCGCTATATAATAAGGAAGAAACTCCTCGCAAAACAAAAAAGCGCTTAACCTATCCGGCGCTTTATAAGATTGTCAAAGAGGCGGTAGAATTAGCCGGAAAAAATTCAAAAATCAGCCCTCACTGGTTTCGTCATACCTTCGTGACTGTCATGCTCGAAAACGATGTGCCGCTTGCAGTCATCAAAGACTGGGCCGGTCATGCAGATATCTCTACAACCAATGTCTATTTAGAAAGAGTCAATCAGGATAAGATGCACACGCACTTGGATAAAGCGGATTTATTCTAGGTTTCGGATGCTGAGAGAGGCTGAATTTTGCATCGAGAAACCCTTTAGGTGAATAAACGGTCGTTCGATGCAAAAATTCAGCTGTGGGTAAAGCGGTATATCTTGCAAGAAAGCAGATTTCTAGAAATGCCTTCTAGAAAAAGATTGGGGTTGACTATTTGAAAAGAACAGTAAGCCTAACTATTTCTCTCATGGCATTTGTCATTATTATGATGGCTAATTTCCAAACAGGTATTAAGTTTGACACGGCAACTCATGTTATTTTAAACGGTTTGTGCATTCTGATGATCGTTATCTGTACAGCGCTCCTTTTAACGAATGTGAAAAAAAGATCGTACAGTAAAAATCAATCAATTCACCATTAGTTAGTCTACAGAAGCCAAATAAGAATGATCACCATTAAAAGCTGCGTATTTTCTTCTGCCGCCAGCTTTAGTTAAATTCAAAAAAGGGATTTAATGTATTTTTATAGAAAAAGATAATAATCTATAAAAAGGGGGTGTGAGTTTTGAAAAGGCTTTGGTCTTTATTTATTGTAACCACTTTGATGTTGACTACCTTTGGCACGCTTCATCCCGCTAAGGCAGAAACAAATCTCCCCACTGACACAATTCCAGACGAAGAAATTGAATTTCCTACAGGAGATGATGTCGAAAATTATAGTTTTGTTCAACTTTCTGAACCTATAACTCAAGACTACGATAGGAATAATGAAGTATTGCTAGGATATTATGAACCAGCAGCTCAAATCAATTCAACTGTAGTCACTCCAATGGACAATTATAGGGAATATGATAAATGGTATGTGTATGATCAAGGAATAACTAAAAGTTGGTCATATTTATCAAATCCATACTTTATCATGAGTATTGCAAGAGGAATGAGCTACGAAAAGTCAAAAGAAATATCAGCTACTATTTCAGGTACATTCAGCAAAGAAATTCCAAATGCTTCTTTGCCAGCTGTTAAAAGTGCTTTTAATTTAAATGCATCAGGCAGCAAAAAAGTAACTGAAAAAATTGTACTGTCAGGTCCCGGTTCTGGATATTCTAGTCGAGATTTTTACTATAAAAAAGGCAGACACACGCACAAAATAAAGATTGTACAGGAACATAGATCTAATTGGGACGGTGTACTATGGAAAAAAACCTTTTACGGCAGTGTAGGAAAACCAGCTATAAAACATTATTCAGTAGATAGAAGGTAGATAAAATGATTAAACAAATCATCAGATGGATTGTATTGACTATACTCATGGTTTCGTCAATCAGTTTTGCAGTTGTTTTCCAATTGGATTATGTAGCTGAAGCATTAATGGCACGAGCTCTTCCATTGGCTATTGTTATAGGGTTTTCTTCCATCGCTACTTCGATCATGTTCCGGAAATAATTGCTGTACGGTATTCACTCTCAAGTGTCTTTTCGGGAGAGCTTATTTATCTCGCTGAATAGGATAAAATCTAAGGATACAAATGTTTAGGTCATAAAAAAGAGCCTAATGCAGTGAATTGCCCCTTCAATTGTTAGACACTGCTAACAATTGAAGGGGCAATTTTTTATAGCTTAATGAAAGGAGGCCATTTTCGAACCTGCTGCCATGTATTTTTACAGGTTTGCGGATTGATCTCTTTCTTTTTTTGTTTTAGGGATGATAAGCCTGGTAAATGTCCTGAATGCTCCAAAAGAACAGATTGTCTATAAGTCATGCTTGTTTGCTGATCATAGTAAATTTATATTTGAATTTTGCACTATGTTCAAATTAAAAATAATTCATGGACTGTTAACGTTCACTCCCCCAAAATTAAGCTGCCGCTAAGCAAATTGCTGCTGAAACCATAAAGCAGCATGCTGGATTTCGCTGCCTGATAATTGATGGCCGTTAGTTTCCCAATGAACATGGACATTGGCTTTTGCTTCTGTCAGTAAGCGGTCCAGCTCTTTTGTTTCCTGCGGAGGGCATAATAGATCATTTTCGCCGGCGCCGATAAATACCTCTGTCCCGCCCAAATCAGGCAATTGTCTTCCACGGATAGGCACCATAGGATGAAATAAAACCGCTCCTTTTAAGGCATCTTGAAAATGGAAAAGCAGACTCGCCGCGATGTTGGCTCCATTGGAATAGCCTGCTGCTATTACATTCCGGCGATCAAATTGGTACTGTTTGGCACTGTCATCTAAAAATTGGTTCAGCTCCTTGGTGCGGAAAATAAGATCCTCTTCATCAAACACTCCTTCGGCCAGCCGCCGGAAAAAACGCGGCATGCCATGCTCAGACACATTCCCTCTCACGCTCAGAAGGGAGGACTGTGGAGAGATCATCTGGCCGACCGTGAGCAAATCATGCTCGGTTCCTCCCGTTCCGTGCAGCAAAAGAAGTGTAGGGGCATTGGCATCTTGCCCCTGTTGAAAAATATGTTTCATGTTCATCTGCTCCTTTCCGAACTTCTCCTATCCTAGCTTTGTGTCTAATGGCTTTAACTTGGCTTCTATCTGCTCTCGTCTGGATTCGAGGAACGGCGGCAATGCCAAAGATTCCCCTAAATGATGAATGTCTTCATCTGCATCAAACCCCGGGCCATCAGTTGCTATTTCAAAAAGAATGCCATTTGGTTCTCTAAAATACAGTGAACGGAAGTAAAACCGATCAATCAATCCGGAGTTAGGAAATGCTGCTTCATTTATACGTTCAATCCACTCGCGCAGTTGTTCTTCATTGTCCACTCGAAGTGCGACATGATGTACACTGCCGCGGCCAGGTCGTTCGGGTGGAAGATCCGCTCTTTCTTCTACATGTATTTCTGCCCCTGTTCCTCCCTCGCCAGTTTCAAATACTAAAATATCAGGCTGGCCGGCAACAGCAGATGGATATTGCCCTTTTTTGCGGAAGCCCAGAACATCTGTTAGCACACCAGCTGTCGCTTCCGCATATCGCACAGTCAGCTTCACAGGGCCCAGCCCCAGGATACCGTATTCAGCCGGTACTGGTCCTTTCCCCCAAGGGATGCCGCCTTCCACTCCTTCATTCTTTTCATCGGATACTAGCATGAGGCGCTGTCCTTCAAAATCCCTAAAGGCTAATGTAGCACGGCCGGCCCTCTCGGCAATCTCTTCATGCTCTATCTCTAGTTCTTCAAAGCGCTGTTTCCAATAAGCCAACGCCTGATCGTTTTGCACGCGAAAGGAAATCGCCGAAATGCTGTTTGTGCCCTCATGATTCTGTGCCAGCATCGGAATTTCGAAAAAAGTGACTTCTGTGCCTGGATTTCCTTTTTCATCTCCATAAAACAAATGGTACATCGACGGATCATCTTGATTGACTGTTTTCTTCACTAAACGCATGCCTAATATGTTTGTATAAAACTCATAGTTATGAGGCGCTCTTGCTGTTAAGGCCGATACGTGATGAAGTCCTTTAAATTCCATTTCCATTACCTCCTATTCTTTCCTCTGTTTGTGCTGGATTTTTCTCAGCAACTGTAAAAGCTGCTTTTTCTCCTCTTCATCCAATCCCGAAAATTGCGCCGCTTGAAACTGCTCCTGCTGCGGAACCACTTCTTGAAACAGTTCTCTCCCTTTCTCAGTTAACGAAAGATACTTTGTTTTCCATTCCTGCTCCCGCTTGATCAATCCCATTTGCTCCATCTTGCTTAATAATTGCGTAATATTTCCTTTTGTGACAAACAGCTTATCAGCTAATTCCTGTTGGGATAATCGTTCATGGGAACCCACCTGAACTAAAACGTCAAATTGGGCCGCCGACAACTCCCACTTTTTTAAATGCTGATTAGATTGCCGGATACTTTGGTTGTATATTCTTGATATGCGAAACCACAACAGCAGTCCCAAACGTTCGTCTTGCTTGGATAAGGACCATTCCTTAGAAGATTCCTTCATATTTTCACCTTATTTCCTCTTGAGTCATTAGTTTAATACTAAACTTAAGTAGTTTTTAGTTTATAGGTAAACTGATTTTCTGTCAAGCCCTATCAACCAGCCTATACATAGCTGCACTGCCAATGTTAACTCCCGCCCTCTGCTTACTATCACGGCGGGCGGGAGTTTCAAATATACATCCAATTAATCTTGCTTGGCTGCTCCGTAAAGCTTGGATAACGAAAAGCCTCTGCCGAGGATTTCAGAAGCATTCAGGAAAACAACAAAGGAAGTCGGCTCCTGCTCCTGCAGCACTTTTTTTAGATAAATAGCTTCTTGCTGTTCAACTACACAAAGGATCATTGTTTTTTCTTTATTGGAGAATCCGCCGACGGAACGAACTTTCGTAAGCCCCCGGTCAATTTCATCCTTAATAATAGACTGGATAAGCTCTTCTTGCTCGGTAATAATGAGCACAAGCTTCGACGGCGAAGTTTGCAGCTGTACAAAATCAATCACCTTGCTTGTTACATAAATAGCCATCATTGCATATAAAGCTAATTCCAAGTTGAATACAACAGCAGAGCTTACCACAACCAATCCATCGACAATTAACTGGGAGTACCCGCTCGATAGCCCAGTATACTTTTTAACGATTTGGGCGACGGTAGCCAGTCCTCCAGTTGATCCTTTTCCTCTGTAGACAATTCCTAATCCAAGCCCAAGAAGGATGCCTCCATAAATAGCAGCCAGCAAAGGATTGTCAATTTTGAACGGGATGTCCGTACTCAGCCAGATCGTAAATGGAACGAAGAACGTTCCCACTAGTGTTTTTAAGCTGAAATCTTTACCGAGAAGCCAAAGTCCCAAAAAGAATAAGGGAATATTGATTATCCATTGCACATAAGCAGGATTAAAATGATACAGCTCATAGAGAATAGTGCTGATGCCGGAGACGCCTCCCGCTGCAAGCCGCGCCGGCAGCAGAAAAATATTATAGGATAAACCGACTAAAGCCGAACCGAGAATAATCGAGAGATATTCCATGAATAGCTTTGTCTGATTTGTATGTGTACCCATCTTTCAACATCCTTTCTTTCCTAGTCAATCTATTGAACAGCCCAGGCTGCTCCATGCCAACTATTCTATTTTAGACGTATTTAGGCGTTTTGTGTATCCTCAATTTCTGGACAACAAAAAAGCGCTGAAGCTAATCCAAGATTAGCTTCAGCGCTTTTTCTCTGATCAGTCAGGCTGAGCGACTGGTATATCAATAGCAGATGACAAATGATCCGACTGATCCGTTCGGGTGTATTGAGGTTTTACTTTTTCTTCATAGATCTGCTGCAAGTCCAGTTCTGATATCTTTCGTTTTTCAGCTACAGTTTTAATTAAAGCTATTTCCTGATACATGGCCTCCGAAAGAAGGCCTTTCCTTATATTATTGCTGATTTCCACGAAGAATCCTGCTAAAAGATCGTTTGGCAGCTGTTCATATACAGACAAAAGTTTTCCCTCCCTGTAATAAAACTGGATAGGACACACCTCTTACATATATAAATTCTAGAAAAAACGCTGAATTCCTTTTTACTTTAGTATAAAACAAGACAAAAATTGTATATTTTTAAATCTGGAAACAGCAATTAAATTAAACAGGCAGCCTCTTCTTAAAGTATGGTTGTACACGCCAAACCGTGTCCTTTATGAAGATAGTTAATTTCGGGCAGGTCTGCCTCTCTCAGGAAACGGATAAACTTCAAAAAATGTAGTGCTCCAATAAAAGAACGAAGGAATCAAGCTAAGAAGAGCTTTGCCGCGGGAACTTTCTTTTTAAAGCAAGTTCCTAAATAGGGGAGACAGTTGGAGCTAATTCTGGAACTGCTAAAAGCAGCATAAAAAGGACCGATCAATCATTTAAGGCAGACTGACGCTTACCCATAGCCAAACATACAATATTTATCTTCTCAGCCTTTTTCTAATCAGAGCCTGATTGACGGAGATGTCTTCAATAAAGTTATCTCTCGGCCCTTTAATACTAATCTCCATTGCCCCTTCTTCCGGATTACGCTGAGGCCGGTCGGCAATATTAACGGAGTACACCTCATCCGTTTCCTTGAAGATCAGCAAGAGCTTTCCTGAAAAAATCTCTTCTTCTGCCTTTTCCCCACTCCCTGCTGCTGTTAAGGACGGCAGCTTCAGCAAATGCAGAGCCTTTTTATCTAAAGAACCTTGGTGGCTTCCAAAAAATGCTTCGAGCTGCTTAGGAACTGTTTTATACAGTATATCTGTATTGACCAATCCCGCACAATAAACAAGAACAATCTCATGTTCATTAAATTGCAAGCTGGAAAACATAACGTCCGAGCAATCTTTAAAAGTTTGTCGCAGCTTTTTTTCATTCATCCGAGGAGGCGCTGCTTTCTCCTTTGTCTCTTGAGGAAGCTTTAGCTTTTTTGCTTTTTTAAAGGACAGTTTTCTAAACTTCATTGGACACCCTCCTCTTTTTCATTCTATAAATAATGGCCATAACTCCTAAAAAGATAGAGAAAGTAAAGAAAAACCAAAAAGTTAATGGCAGCAAGAATGCTTTCAGCCAGGCATTAAATTGAAAATCGGTAATAGGCGTAAGGGTCAGTGCCCCTACGGTAAACGACACAAAGAGCAATACTTTCGGCTTCTTCTCTTCAGGACTCAAAATGAGAACCTCTTTTACAAGCAGTAAAAATAAGGAAATGCGAATGAATACACCTGACAGCCACTGATAAATCGATAAGAAATCCACATGTTCAATGAATCGGCCGATAGAAACGATGCCCCATTCTTCAAAGGGCGGAAACCTTTGAATGCTTGCCTCTGCCGGTCCAAATTCGATAATGGCACCAATAAGAGGGCCAAGTGTTAATCCTGTTAAGACAACACTAATGGCAAGCAGATGCTTAAAGCGGACCTGGGAACTAATCTTATGCTGCAGCAAAAGAAAAAGAAAAATTTCCGACATGCCGGAAGCCTGGTAAATCATTGCATCAAATACTTGGCCATATCCGTGCTCCAAAACCGGAAGAAGCAGAGAATGGTTTTTATGCTGAATATTCGCTACTGCCACAAAGACACCAAGTATGATAATAAAAAATAAAAGAAAGATATTGGCCATATTTACCGTACGCAGATTTGTGCTGGCTAACATCCAGCATGTGAACACAAACAATATAACGAGTATAAAAGGCGGCGTCTCCGGCAAATAGGCAATACCCGTCCAATCGATCGTTTCCCGCAAAGTGATACTGGACATAATGATCAAGTATCCGATGAAGATAGCTGCGATCATTTTAGTCAGCCTAGAACCGATAATGCCTGACAGCCAAACTAATAAAGGCTGTCCATTGCATTGCCGGTGAATATAAAGCAACAACGGCAGCCAAAGCAGCTGCAGAGCAAAGGTAAACAGAACCGCCAGCCAGGCATCCCGGCCGGCTGTTTCGATTAAAGGAGCAATCGCAAGCACATGATTTTTCAAGCCGATAGCAGTCATCCCCAATAGAATGACTTGCAGCGGAGTAATAGAATCTGACTTATTCATAGGTACCACCCGTAAACGATTTTGATAAGTACAGTATTTACAAAAAAGCTGTATCTATACTTTTCATGGGAATAGGTGGTTTTTCTCCGTTCTCTTCAAAAGAAAGCCAAAAAGGCCCTGCAGCCAGCTATTTTATAAGCTGGCTGCAGGGCCTTATCGGGTTCTTAAACTAGCGGAGAATGCTCGGCCGCCTTCGCCGTTTGGAAGCGGCCTTGCCTCTTGGGCACGGCCTAACCATTACGGTTAAACAATTGCGAGGCTTTCTGTCTATTCTCTTGACGAAGCGGTTTTTTCATTTTTCTTCCCTGTCTCTTTTTCTGCCGGATTCGTGTAATCATATTTCGACCTGTCTACCGGCGCGAAGTTTGGAGGCGAATAAAACCGCAGTAAATCTCCATTGACGACCCGGTCCGAAAGCTCCAGCTTGGACTCCGCGATTTGCTGATACTCTTTAGCCTTGGCCAGCTGATCTTCCGTAAGTTCTTCTCCTGTAGCAGAATCATAAAATTTCCCGCTAATAGAGGTCATCTCCGGGCTGACAAAGTTCCCGTTGCGGAATGGAACAATGGAGTCGTGATTTTTGGATAATAAATCCGTGCCAAATTGGATATATTCCTTCGAATCAATGCCTAATAAATGCAGAAGGGTCGGAAGCAAATCAATTTGTCCGCCATACTCATGGTTAACGCCGCCTTCAAGGCCGGGCGCGTGAATGAATAGCGGAACCCTCTGCAATCCTGTACTCTCAAACGGAGTAATTTCCTTGCCCATTACTTTTTCCATTGCTTTATTGTGATTATCAGAAATGCCGTAATGATCACCATACATAACAATTACCGTATTATCATATAAGCCCGCTGCTTTTAACTCCTTAAAAAACTGAGCTAATGCCTCATCTGCATAACGAGCCGTCTGGAAATAGCGGTCAACAGATTTATCTCCTGTTGTATGAGGCTCAATAGTTGTTTCTGCTTGATCCATCGTAAATGGATAATGATTAGTAACGGTAATGAACTTTGTATAAAATGGCTGCGGCAAAGATTTCAACAGCGGCATGGATTGTTTGAAAAACGGCTTATCCATTAATCCGTAATCCGCCAAGTCTTCAGGATTCATTTGATAGTAGCTGGCATCAAAAAACTTATCGTAGCCAAATGATTTATAAATCTCATTCCGATTCCAAAAGCTTCCTGAATTCCCGTGAAAAACAGCCGATGTGTAATTATATTGATCTAAGATAGCCGGAGCTGCCTGATAAGTATTCAAGCCTTTGGTTGTAAAAGCGGCCCCTTGCGGCAATCCGTATAAGGAATTTTCAAGCATGAATTCAGCATCGGCTGTTTTTCCTTGTGCCGTTTGGTGAAAGAAGTTATCAAAGTAAAGTGTATTTTTATCTTTGGATAAGGAATTTAAAAACGGCGTTACTTCTTCTCCGTGCAGCTTGTAATTGATCAAGAAGTTTTGAATAGATTCAAGATGCAAATAGACGACATTCATTCCTTTTGCTTGGCCGAAGTATTTCGGATTGGGTTCAGCATAGTTCGCCTTGACGGCATTGCTGACCTCCGTAATGTCATCACTGTCGGCCAATACCCTTTGAGCCGAAGCCTTTGTGCTTTGGACGGTATCATAGATGGTGTAATTATACATCCCTAGATATTTAACGATATAGTTTCGATCGAATCCTCTTGTTAATAACTCTGGGCGATCCATTTCAGCAAGTGCCAGGTTCGCTCCCGAAATGCCGATGCCCAGCAAGAGAACTGTACATGCCTTTAAACGCTTCATGTCCTTCCTGTCTACTTTAATCACTTTAAAGGCGAGCAGTCCGATTAAAAGCAGAATATCCGCGAAAAACAGGAAGTCATAGGGCTTCAGCAAATACACCACACTGCCGCTCACATCCCCAAAGTTCTTCGTTTGGGTCAGTGTTGGCAATGTAATGAAGTCATTAAATGAGCGGTAATACATCGTATTGGCAAACAAAAGAATGGACAACAGCGTGTCAATGACTAGAAGCGCTATATATTTCCCCTTGCCTCGAAAGAAAAAAGAAAAACCTAGAAACAATAGGGCAGAACCTAAAGGGTTCAGCAGCAGCAAAAACTTTTGCGCTAAATTATCTATCCCTAATTCAAATTGCGTTAATTGAATGAGATAGGTTTTGATCCACAAAAGAATGACCGCTGTGATAAAAAAACCGCTAAACTTATTTAACGAGACACGATCTTTTTGAATGATATTTTTCACACTGTAAACCTGCCTTTTCACTCAGCTGCTTTTCAATAGCAGGCTCTGTTAGCCTACCTTCATCGTTCATGCAAGGGCGCACAAGTCGGCTTTTCCCGCGTGTCCGCCTGCAGCGAAATCTTTTCAACACTATGTTCTAACAGAACCAAATAAAAAAGCGGCTATTGCTATTCTTCCTTATAAGATACAGGACCTATGTGTCCGCTGTGTGTCAGGAATAAAAATTTCAATATTCTTACTATTTTTTTAGAAAATTATGGTAAATTTATAAATAAAGATACATCAAACACACTTTTTCAGGAGAGAGGACTAAGCAGATAAGAATGGATGGAGGCGTAGACAATGAAGTTTAAATACGTGAAGGAGTTTTTCGGTTATCCTGACGTTTCCGTGATGAGCATGCTTCTCTTGATTCAGATCGGCTGGCTGGTCCCCCATCTAGATTCTTTTCGGACATGGGCTGCTTTTGCCCTTGGCATGGCTGCCTATACGGCAGTAGAATATCTCACCCACCGATTTCTGTTCCATATGAAACCGCCCAAGCAACCTTTTTTATTACACTTAGTTAAACGTCTGCATTACGGTCATCACGCCAAGCCAAACGATTTGCATTTGCTGTTTCTGCCTTTATGGTACACGCTCCCCCAAATGGCTTTAGCCGGCGGCGCGGCCTATCTTATTTTCTCAAGCCTTGTCCTCACCGCCGCTTTTCTGGCTGGCATTATGCTGTTTTTGCTGTTTTATGAGTGGAAGCATTATATCGCCCACCGGCCCATCCAGCCGCTTTCTCCTTGGGGACGATGGATGAAAAAAGTTCACCTACGGCACCACTTTAAAAATGAAAATTACTGGTACGGGGTCACTAATCCCCTATATGATTGGACATTGGGCACTTTTAAAGACCAAAAAAACGTGGAGACCAGTCAAACAGTTCGAAACCTCGAGAACCGTGACAACCAAGAAAGGAATGTATAAATCGAAAAACGCTAAGTATGGGCTTGGTGTTTCCATTTATTTACGAAAGGAGTTTGGAATCAAACCATTCCGAACTCCTTTCTGCTTTTTAGATCGTTTTCAAGCCATTCGAAAGAAAAATAGACTATTCTCTTGCGCAAGCTAATCTAGGACGATCATTTCTAGTGCACCCTGTTGATTGAAATGGAAGGCGCGCAGACTCCGGCAGGATCTGCGGGACAGGCGAGACCCCGCAGGCGCTTTAGCACGGAGGAGGCTCGCCGCCCGCCCCGCGGAAAGCGAAGCGTCTGGAATGGAAAGCAACGGGACCCATCCGCATACAACATAAAAAGCATGCGGGCTTAGCATTTACTTGCTCTGTCTCATCCATTCTATGAACTGTTCATCAAAAGCAGCAGGCTCTTCAAGCATCGGGTTATGGCCGCTTTGCTCGAAAATCATCTTCTTAACATTCGGGAAGGCGTCATCTCCCGCCTCCCACAAGGAAACAGGGCCAACCAAATAATCATGCCGCCCTAATCCAATAAACACTGGCTTTTTAAAGTGAGACAGCGACTCAATCAAGTTCAGCTTTCCAAAGGCTTCTCCCCATAAATAATCAATCACAGGCATATTCGTATATACGCCTTCCCACAGGGAAGCAGCGTTCCAGGTATAGTCATAAAAGCTTTGCGCCCCCATGCGAATGCACATGTGAACAAAGCTTCTCCCAGGCTCCCGCTTGATGTCTTCTGCCAGAAAAGCCATATCTTTTTCGAATTGCTTTTTTCTTTCCGGTTCAGCCGTTTCATCAAAAAATGAAAAGCTGCGCCGCTGCCTTTCCCTACTATTGGTAGGCGCGGAGTTTAATAAGACGACGTTACGAATATGTTCAGAGTACTTCCTGGCGTATTCTAAAGCCATAAAGGCGTGTCCCGAATGCCCTAGAATAGTGAAATGCTCCAGCTTCAAAAGCTGTCTTGCTGCTTCGATATCATCGAGCACCTTATCGAGTGTATAGTCTGCCGGCTGCAGCGTTCGCGACGGTCTGACAAACCCTCGATGGTCCAAGAACACAAACCGGTAGTTGCTGTATAAGTGTTCTGAAAACAGGCGGGGGTAATACACACTGCTTCCTATCACCATAACCGGTTCCCCGCGTCCTTTTATACGATAGCCTAAAGCAAAGCCATCACGGCTTATAAATGGATGATTGTTCATGTTTTACTCGTCCTCTCTTCTTTTTTGAAGAGCTCTTCACATATGACAAGCCCTCCTTACCTCACTCTCCTTTCCCGAACCCATTCTCTGATCTTCTCCATGGACCGCTCTAACATGTTCGCTCACCTCAGCTAGTTCCTTTTTTATATAGAATAAATTATACTTTAATATACATCTGTGCTGACACTATTTATTATTTTTATGCTTGAAATGAGTGAATAACTGCTGCGCCGCAGGACGGGAGGTGATTGATCTTGCGGACATTCTTGTTGCCTTTGCTCATTGGCATCACATCGGTTATTTATATTTTCATCATTCCAGCTGACCCGCTGGCGTTTAAAATCATCTGTAAGCTCATCCCGATGATGCTGATTATCCTCTATGTTTTTCGCCGGCTGCCTGTTAAGCCTTCAGCCGCCCATCGCCTCCTCGTGATGGGGCTATTCTTCTGCATGATGGGTGACGGCTTGATTGCCGTCTCATTTGTTGCCGGACTGGGTGCTTTTCTGATCGGCCATTTATTTTATTTGAGCAGCTTTTTAAAAGCTGCTCGTGCAAGCAAACGGCATTTACTCGCCATTGTGCCGATTGCTATCTATGCTTTTGTAATTGGCCGGCAGCTAATTGCCTCCTTGCTTACTCAAGGAAACGACCAGCTCGTTCTCCCGGTTATCTTTTATATGCTAGCGATTTCTCTTATGGCCTTATCAGCCGTTTTGACCGGCAATTTCCAAGCCATTGCCGGCAGTACCTTATTCATCATTTCTGATTCCATTTTATCCTGGAATATGTTTGTTTCAGCGATCCCTTTTTCGGATCCCTTCATTATGAACACTTACTATGCCGCTCAGTTTCTCATTGCCGGCAGCCTCTCCTCTCTTGGCAGCCATGCCGGGCATGCCAGTGCGGGACTAGAAGCGTGAAAAAGCCATCTGCATGCTATCATGCGGATGGCTTTCTCCCATTTTCGGCAAAACTGGGCGCTGCTTTTGCCAAGCTGCCTTCTTTTCGCGGAGAATAACTAATTCCGATAAACACGAGCAGAATCCCCGCCAATTGATAGACATCCGGGCGGTAATTCATGATGGTCACATCTAATAGGATCGCCACCACGGGGTCTATAAACACTAAAACAGCAATCGTTTGAGCCTTCAATTCGCGTAAACTGCTGAAAAATAAATAAAACACAAATCCGGTATGAATAAAGCCTGTCATCAGGATATACATCCAGTTTTCAACGGTCAGCTGCGTAAAGTGTGACCAATCCGCTATAGGAGCAAGCAGCAAAACACCAAGGATTGTTTGGATAACAGTTGTAGCCAAGGGGCTGAGCACTTGGATGCCCTTCCCGGTGATAGAGGTAAGGGCGTAAAAAAAAGCGGCCGCAAACGCCCACAGAACGCCGGTAGAGACAAACTCGGCAATTGTTGCGTGCTGGTGGATACCTCCGACAAGCAGCGTTCCTACAAAGCAAATCAAGAAAAAGAGCAAGCCTCCAGCTGTCACCTTTTCTTTGAAAAGAAGCGATCCCAAAAGAAGCACAATGACCGGCGCCAGATGATAAATAGAAACGGCCACTGTAATGGGCATCACTTCAAAGGAACGAAAGAAGAACACCCAATTGATAATCAAAAATACCCCGCAAAGCACGGCTAGCCCATACTCCCGGCGTGGAATCGCCTCTCTTTTCTGCGGCTTCGTCCGCAAGGCGCTCATTCCCCATACCGCACCTAAAAGCAAGCTGGCGCAGAGACAGCGCACAAAGACCAATTCAATCGACGGAAGGCCGGTTTTCACCGAAAACAGCCCGATTGAACCGAATATGGCCATAGAAATAATGAACTTTACTTTCGGATACATCCTTTTCCCTCCAAATCTATGATGCGAAAACGAGCTGTTGAACTCTATTTTAGACCGATTCGGAAGGAATTGGAAGGTTAATAGCCAGAAAATTCCCCATTCTCTGTTTGCGGTCATTTCATGTCAAAGCATCATTGGGGTTACATTGCTGGCTAACCGCCGTAAGAAGTTCTTTAAAGCACAAACCGCTATGGCAAGGCAGCCTATAGCATCTCTAATAAAGATCTGCTTAATTATTATAAGCTGACCAGCTTGCTTTCTAAACTTCCCATTTCACTAATTTTTTCTGCAAGCAGTTGTTCGGAATCCTCTCTTAAAGGCAATTGTTCAGATGAAAATGGAGCCAGTTGCCTGCTTTCACCAACCATAACTGAATACCTTGCATGTTGAAACATGGCAATGTCATTCGCGTCATTGCCGAATGCGATATATTCCCCTTCTCCTATACCCAATTGTCTCAACCCGCTCCACTTATCTATTCCGCTTGGGCTTATATCTAACACCCCTTCATTTCCATGCGAATGAACAACAACATCTAAGCTGATCAGTTGTTCTTTCACCTCGTCCATGTTGTCTGAAGCAAGCATCAAAACCTTCGTAATTGATTGCAATTCATCCAAATTAACGTTTTTCGCCCGTCTTTGCGGATCAAGGTTTTTAAAGATTGGATGAATAGCTGAGCCTGTGTAAGCATAATTCCAATCACTATCTATCAAATAGGAAATATTATAAGCTCTGATTAATTCAATAATATTTTCCATTATTTCTTCATCAAAGCTAGCCATTGATATGATTTCGCCTTTCAACGCAACCATTGATCCGTTTCCGCCAATCATTGGGTAATGATGAAAACGCTCATGAAGAACAGGCAGCAAATCACGTATTGGCCTGGCTGAAGCAAATATCACTTCATGTCCTTTAGCTATTAACGCTTCTAATGATAGCAGGATTGCTTCTGAAACAGGTTGACCATTAAAGCATATTGTCCCATCTAAATCGAACGCAAATTTCATTTTATGCCACTCCTATAAATTATTTATTGTGTTCTTATCATATCAGCTTCTCTTATAATGAAAAGGACATATGTCCTGAAAAGGAGTGTTTACATGAAATTTATCCAAAACCCGAACCTGCTTGAAACAAAATTACGGGACTATCATTTTGAGAAAATAGTTGACCGAGAAAAGCAGCCTCCATTTACCTTACAGCAATATGAAAAAGATGAAGTCATTTTATTGGAAGGGGTTGAGTTGGAAGCGCTGCTGTTTTTAGTAGAAGGAAAAGTGAAAATCGCATCAAGCGTCGAAACGGGAAAATCACTTTTACTGCGATTTGTTCAGCCGCTCTCCATCATTGGTGATATTGAACTTATTCGAAACGTTCCTGTCCAGTCACAAGTTCAAGCTGTCAATGAGTGCTTAGTAATTGGACTGCATGTTCATTATATAAAGCAACATGAAATGAATAATCCTAAATTTTTGCATACACTTTTAGAACACGTAAGCTATAAACTGCAAACTTGTACGATCGCTTCTCGTGTCAATTTATTGGCATCAGCGGAAAACAAATTTGCAAGTTACCTTTTATCTACGGCATCGCCTGAACAGACTAACGACTTCGGAATAGAACTAAGGACGTCTAGCGTCAAAGAAATTGCAGATTTACTTGGCATGACCTATCGCCACCTAAATCGGGTGATTCATTCTCTTGCTCAAAAGAAGATTATCGAAAGAAACAAACACTCGATTCGAATCTTAAACTGGCATGATTTAGAGAAGATAGCCAACGGAATTCGATTTAAGTGAAGATACATGATACTGATTTCTTCACAGGCTATCCATCATTGTTTGCGTCCCAAATCTGCATTTTGTAAACACTGATAAAACAGGCCGAAATTATCTGGATGCCAAGTACGTTCTCTCTCCTTCGCCAGCTCCTATCTGTTTTTCATTTATACAACCATTCCGTATACAGAAAAAACTTACTATGGTAGAATTTTGTAAAATAGATATTTTACAATAGGAGTGTTAATCATGAAAAACCGGCTTTGGATGAAGTTATCTCTGGTTGTTTTCTCTGCCGCACTTTTGGTGCCAACCAGTATAGCAAAAGAGACGGCTCAAGCATCTATCCAAGAAACAAAGCATGGAGAACCTTATATTAAAGCATATGACGCCAAAGGAAACCTGCTGAAATCCTACTCTGATAAAGAAATTGCCATACTGATTGAAGAAGCAGAGGAATCAGATCGTTTATTAGCAGTAAAGTCCAAAAACAACGAGGGAAGTCCTGCTGCTTACTTTTATGATGAGAATAATTTACTGATCGATTCAACCGACAAAGATGCCGTAAACGCCCAAAAAGCAGCCGTAGCAAAACTCAAGGCCTCAGGATGCTCAGTGTACAGGTATGATTCGGCTTCGTTCAGAAAACATGTGACGGTCGCTGGCGGAAGATACTTTAAAAATCCTCAGAGTATGACAGTGAGCCCCCAACAACAGGCTGATACACTAGTCATTCAAGCATATAAACAAGGGGCGTCAGCGCCAGCAGGAAGCATACAATTAGGGAATTTCAGCGGGAGCGTTCATGTGCCGCTCGTTGAAATCACTCAACACACACTCGGAGCAGGCAATTATAAAATCCAGCTCGGCCATGCTGATTCTGCAGGCCATGTGACTTCTCTGAAGAGCGGTACCCTTTACTATCAATAAAAACGAAGAGGCTGTCCTAAAAGGTCATGAAAAATGACTTTTTGGAGCAGCCCCTTCTCTTCTTAAAAACAGAATGATCTCCATGCTGGCGAACGCTTTCCACAAGAGTCGCCGCCTTAATCCCAATCATTATAGCAAGTCTTTATTGGCCACGTTTAATGAAAAACAACGATGAAAATGAGGATGGACGTTAGTAGCCATAACCCGATCCATCCATAGTCGATGAACTGATTTCCTGTTTTTTTATCAAAACGCTTTCTCGTTAAATAACGCTCTACTATTGAAAACCCCGCACCTAGTATAAAAAAAGTAAGGACCCCCAAATGATCTGTAAATAATAATGCCAAAATAATTACGCAAAAAATAGTCCATCGAGTAAACGGCAACCTTAATAAACTCATCGACACCCTCCTATTTTCCTGCTTGCCGAAGGAAGATCCGAACAATTAAATGAGGATCTTATCTACCCCACGAAACTAAAAAACCATTACTCTCTAAATTGCTTTTCCTGATTTTCAATGATTTTATCAAGCTTACTTTCCATTCTCTTTAAAGCGTCACTTCTGTCAAACTGATTTGTCCATATTCTTCTAATAAATAAAAACAACGAGACAAAAAATAAGACTACAAATAAAAGCATGACAATTTGAATGATCACATCACCAATATTAACCATAGCCACCTCACAAGTTTACATAATCACATTTCGGGAGACAAAGGGAGTGCTTAGAACGATGGAACCAACTCAATGGATTGCCTGTGCCCTGATTGTTTATAGAGCTCCTTCCGATCTAATAACTAAATGACATAAGCGATACAAAGCATAACAATAACCCCTAGCGTTAAAAAAATAAGCGTGGTCACATACTGTTTGGAGTTTTTCAAGTACCTCCACTCTAGAATCGCTTGAAATCCGAACAATAACACAAAGTAAATGATCCAATACCACTCTATCGAATTTGCACCCTTTGTCATCATAAACGGCAGCGTACATAAAAAGAGCACGCAAAAAATGATTCTGCCCCACCGGTCAATCTGTTTACCAGGAGTAGTTGAAATCTGTTTCTTTTCCACTCCGAGCAGTCTATTGATCGCTTGTTCCAGCGCAATAAGTAAGAGGGATAAAGATATAGCAGCAACTATAAACAGGAAAGTTATCAAATCGATCCCTCATTTTCAGGTTCGTCCCCCCTCATACTAACTTATAATTACCATTTTTGTAAAATAAAACTATAAACAGACTTAAAAAAAAGAAGGCAGCCTTACAGCCCCCTTCTCTGCTCTCTTTCCAATCCACTTTTAATTTCTTTTACTTAAGCTTGCTGCTGCACCAAGGACAAAATTTAATAGTAATGGCGGAACTACCTCCATCATGAATAATTAATCCATACGCCTCGTTGTCCTTATCAACATAGATAAGCTGATCTGGACAATCAAATGGATGATGATGAACGTCGCAGCTAAAAGTCGCGTGATATTCCATCTCCTCACAACAATAATCTTTCATTTCCTAACACCTTTTCTTTTATCTTAATAATCTTAAAAAGTTTTCCTGCTTATATAAGCCTCGATGGAGGAAGTCACTGAAAGGAACTGAGTTTTAAACGGGCAACTTCTTCTTCACCCTGCATGATAACAAGAGTACCTTTTAGAGCATTCTGTTTTAACACGCTTCATCTCAACACCCTCTTTTCCCTAATTATACCATCAGGGGAGAGGGAATGATGACGGATTTTTCGCTGCATGGATTGTCAACACTAAATCAGACAACTTTTTTAAGAGAAGCCCGTTTGTATTCAATCGGGCTTAAATAGTCTAGTGTCCCATGAATTCGCAGCTTGTTAAACCAGTTGACATAGTCACTGAATTCGAGTGTAAGATACTCTAAACTATCGAACTTTATTTGTTGGACAAATTCCGTTTTAATAATCTTAAACATGGCTTCCGCCACAGCATGATCATATGGACAGCCTTTCATGCTTAAAGAGCGGCCAATCTGGAAGACCGCTAACGTTTCCTCGATAATCTGGTTTTTAAACTCGCTGCCACGATCCAGTGTGGAATAGCTGGATGTCTCGCAGATCACCTTGAATGGAGGAAAAAGCACGTGTGACAAGATTGGCATCTTTGTTTGGTCCTGTGCTAAAGCCAATGTTTTCGCGGTTAAAGAGATAGACAAAGATACATACGTAATGCCATTTATTTTTGACTCTGACGTATGTTAAATCATTGACCACAACTTTTTTCGCTTCCGTCTGCTGAAACTCACGTTTCAATTCATTTGCCTAAGCCGACTCATTACATGGGGCTTTCTGTGGCTTGAACTGTGACACCGTATAGGAAGAAACAAGTCCTTGTTCCTTCATGATACGTCCAATACGCCGCCTGGAGACCGTGAATCCACGTTTGTGTAA
>NZ_MWMM01000023.1:0-27260 GCF_002189605.1 Pseudobacillus badius | reverse complement strand
ATGTTAACTACCTCTATTCAAATGTCTTTGTTTTTCTTCTCATGAGTAAAAACAAGAAAACAGAAAATTCAGTCAAAATTTATGCGACACTAGTGGAATTATATACAAACGTGGGAAATGTGATAAATGGTTGAGCTACCCCCTTATATAAGGGGAACGCCTTAGTTCAATATTACATAAATATATATACTATGTGTGGTTAATCTAATGGAGGTGAGTGTATGCACCAATGCCGTTGTTGTCACGGTGCAGGATGTTGTCGTTATTGTGGTGGAGCTGGTATGTGCTGTTGTTGTAGTGGACGTAGATGTCACCACTGTCAGGGAAGTGGATGTTGCCCTTGTTGTCACGGCGGAAAAAGATGTAGTTGTTGTGGTGGATCAGGTGTTCAACCAATGTAAAGCTTACAAATTCTATTAAGGGGTCCAGCCGACAAAACGCGAATATTATACGTTAAGAACTATTTTTAGAAGATAAAAGCCCTGAATTTTTTACGGCAAGTAAAAAATTCAGGGCTTTGTTTAAAAGGACTTATCTTATTGATGGCCACACTTTCTCTTTAATATCTTTTTCATCATATTGTTTAACAGCTAGCCATGGCTCAATTAGTACCTTTAAGTCCTCTTGATATACAGTAGAATCCGTAGTAATTTTGTTAATTTGATTATTTGAAGATAAAGTTAGTATATTCATTTCCCACTCATTTGGAGAAGGAATTAAAATACTGTGATTAAAAGCCTCTTCGATTTTGTTATAGGAATTTCTAAAATCCTGTGAGTGTTCTCCAGTTAAGCGCCCATGTAGGTTTGAAATAAGGATTCCATCCGGCATTAATATCCGGTTAATTTCTTTATAAAATTTGGCAGAATCAAGATGTGCAGGCACTTTGTTTCCATCATAAGCGTCTAAGGCTACAAGATCATAGCTTGTGCTATCTGTTTTTTTAACAAATTCAAAAGCATCTAAAATATGAACATCTATGTTGCTGTCTAAACTGAAATTAAAATATTTTTTTGCTACATGATATACTTCTTCGTCTATTTCAACTACGTCAATTTTCAGATCGGGGAAAAAACTTCTAAATGCTTTAACCAAGTAACCAGTTCCTAACCCTATACATAGTATTCGTTTAATCTGTCTGTTTAAAAAGATAGGCCCAAGTAAAAAACTGTTTAAATAAGGTGTAGAAGTTCCTTCTTTCTTTTTCAGTATTCCTGATTGAAATGATGTAAGAAACCGTAAATTTCTCTGTTCCTCATTCTCAGATACATAAATTGTTGAGTATGCGGATTTCTTCTTAAAAAGGATATTTTCCCCAAAAAAATCCATAGTCCATTTCATTATTAAATTTTCAATCTCATCCTGTATGAATTCTTTACAAGACGAACAGATACTTTCTTCTATAATACTGTCTCCTATGTTAATTTTTAAAGTCTGATCAGCATAGCAGTAGCATTTAACACATGGTAATAGCATATTATCATCTCCATTAAAGAATCATCATAGGGAAAGGCTCTAGAAGAATAACAGGCCCATCTTCTAAAAATCTATTAGGATTTGTTTTAAATATTTGTGAACTTTTGTGGAGTGCAAGGAATTCTTGATTGACTAATTCTTGTAGCCGTTCAATTTCCTTGTTATCATTTTTTGAATCTCCAGATAGCATATAGCATAATAAAATAGATTGATAATGTTTGTTGGAAATTGGTTTACCTAATAATTTTTTTAGTTGTAAAGATTCTTTATAAAAATTCATTGATTCCTGATATTGATTCATCAAGAAATAAGCATAGCCTAATTTTCGAGATACAATCTCCTGATGAAAGGTATCTTTAAAATCCCCGCAAATAATATAAGATTTTTTTAGGGATTCTATTGCCTGATTGTATTTACCTAAACAAAGAAGCAAATTACCTTCAAAGTAAAAATATTCTTTCTTGAATATTTCAGGAGCGTTCGAAATATCCGCCTTCAGGTCTTTCCATTCTTCTAACGCATCCACGTTATTTCCTTTATAAAAGTTAAGATAAGAGGCATTGGCTTTTAAGTTCCCTAATAATCGCTCTGCTGATATTGGATTTCCTATTTCATCCATTATGTCACTATCAGGAGTGTGATTCTTATATGGTTGAACAAACTCCATCGCTCTGGTAACGTGTTCCATCGCCTTTTTAAAGTCTTTTTCTATTGAATATGAAACAAAGGCAATATAGTTATACAGCCATCCTTTTTCGTAAAGGGTACGAAAATCTTTGCTTTGACCTGCTAGATTTAGTCCTTTTTGTATATACGTTTTAGCTTCATCAATTTTTTTAAGTCTTTTACCATATATAGTGGCGATTAAGTGACATGCCTTAACCTGTTCACCAATTGAATCTGTATGCATTTTCATATTAAGGAAAGAGTTAATTGCATTACTGAAATCATCCATAAATACCTGGGCGATTCCTACATGCCTCCAAACTTCATAACAAAGCCTTTGTTGCTGCTTGGTATCAAATTGATTTAAGTTATTAAGAATGATATCTCCAAGAAATAATACATTTTCAAGATTAAACAAAAGCAACGAATGATGAAGTTTTTCTAAAACATCATTATATTTGGCGTTACCTGCAATTAGACAATTGACACAAGTGCTAATATTATCTTTTAAATTATCATTTGATACTAAATAATGTTTGCTTTCATCATTATCCGTATTAATTCCACCCCTAATAAATACGGGATCAACTTTTTTCTTCAGCCTTGTTAATAATTCCGTGATTTCAATACCGTTGTCTAATTTATTGGTATTGCTTAGTACTTGATAATCTTTTACATTTAAGACAAAGATAAGATTTTGGAGCTTTAAATTATTTAGTAAGTGATTTATACAATAAATTGATAAACGGTCTGAATTTTGAAAATCCTCTAATAAAATCACAACAGGTCTATCTTCAGCCAATTTTTTGAGTATACTAGAGATAAAGTGGATCAAGCGAAAACCCCATTGGATTTCTCTATTTAGTCTTACCTCAGACCATCCCCAAGAGATACTAAAGATGTCTGGGGAATTTTCGTTAGCTTTTGGAAATAAGGTTTGTAATTCATACTTGTAATCTTTAATCCAGTCCCACTTTAACCATGTGGAACTATTCTCCAATAAAAAATCCCTAAATGGTTTCAATAAAGACCGGTTCATCCGATTTAATTTCGAATGAAAAACAAACCCCGTTCCTGAACAGACATTAAATATGCCAGTTGTTAATTCCTCAAAGTTTGCTACACCCTCAATCCAAAAACATTTCGAGTCAGAAGGGTTATTTGACATAGATTCAAAACAACGAAAAATATCGTTAGTGTAATTACTTTTTGTATATACATTTTGGATCATGAGATAAACTCCTTTTTATATCTTCCGTAATGGTGAAAAGAAAGCAAGCAAGCCTGCAAGAATAACTGAACAACCAGCAACAAGATAGGTAGGTAAACTTCCCATACCTTGAATTGAAAGGCCACCTATTAAACCAGCAAGTGGAATTGATAGGTAGGAAATTGATGTAAGAGAACCCTCAACTCTACCATAAAGCTCATTTTCAATACTTTCTTGTTTATACGTATTAAGAATAATACTTAAAGTTGTAATGCTTCCTCCCCAAAGGCCAAAGCCAATTGCTGTGCTAATCCAATGGGGGAATACTGCAACTATTAAAGCTCCAACTCCTCCACCTAGGATGGGGAGAAAACTAATAATATAACCTCTTTTGAAGTTATTAATTAATGGTTCAACTACTAAGCTGCCGAGCATTCCAAAAATGCCTATAGAAGCAAATACAACACCTGTGTAGGTTGCATTGACATTTAAAATATCTCTTAGATAATAGACTAGCGTGGACATCACTAATGCAATCCCAAAATTAGACAAAATGCTTATACAAGCAATGATACGGAGATCCCAACGATTCCATAAATATAAAAATCCCTTTTTAATATCGTCCCATATCTTTTCAGCATTTTGTCCCTCATTGTTTCGGGGAATTTGGCCAATCAAGAATAGGCATATAACCATCATCAGGTATGCGAAACTATTAATCAGCAAAGAATTATATACTCCCACTAGACCAATCAATGCTCCACCTAATAACGGTCCAACAGTTCTTGAAAGATTCTCAATGAATTGAATCCGGGCATTTGCTTTGGTCAGTATCTCTTTTGGTACAATTTGTGGAATGACTGCTTGTAAAGGAACATCTATAAAAAAAGACAATGTCGAAGCAAGAAAAGCAACAATATAAACCATCGGAGTGACTAAAACATCCATCCAAAACATAACTGGAATGCTAAGCACAAAAATAATTCTTATTAAATCAGCAAAAATCATCAGTTTTCTTCTGTCAATTCGATCGATAAGAACACCACCAAAAGGAAGCAAAAGTACAAACGGCAGCATCTCAACTGCAAAAACTGTTCCCATGATTACCGAGGATCCTGACAAGTTGTAAGCAACCCATGGTAAGGCCAAAGTATATATATTAGTACCAATTCTAGAGAATAAAAGACCCAATAATATTAGATGAAATTTTGCATCAAGCTGTAAATTTACATTTTTTTTCGCAATTAATTCAGGCATGCAAAATCATCCCTTCTAGTTGTGTTACTAACTCTTTGGGTGATGGCATTGCTCCCTTAATTTTCTTTTTGGTCGATAATTGTACACCTTCTCCTTCTGGCTCAATAAATATATAACCGTCTTCTTTAAGAGCTTTAATGTTTCTTTGAACTGCCCGGCGATTGTACATATGTCCATTTGTATTAGGAACTATAATAACCGGGCAAGCAGCAGCCATTGCAGCCGTTGACAATAAATCATCAGCAATCCCATTAGCAATTTTTCCAATTATATTTGCCGTAGCAGGAAGGATAATTAAAATGTCAGCCCAATTAGGTAAATGAACATGTGGGATTTTGAAATCAGAGTTAGAATCAAACATGTTTTCAAATAAATGTCCGTCAATAAAATATTTTAGACTATCCGGATTAACTATCTTTTTTGCACTTTCTGTCATAATTAAGTTTATTGAACAATTAAAAGTGTTTTGTATTTCAGTTAGGTAACTATGTATCTCTACGGCTCCAATGGAGCCTGATATTCCAACTAAAATTTTCTTATAATCCACCTTAATTCCCCCTCAAATCGAAATAAAAGGTTTGGATTTTCTCCAAACCTTTTATTCTTACTATTTATTATTTACGCTTTGTACCAGGTGCACACACATAAACATTACGCTTTGTGCCAGGAGCACAAACATACACATTACGCTCTTCGAATCTCATTATGTATTCACCTCCCATTAAAGGAAATACTTGCAATTTAACTTTATTATATGAATAGTCAGAAATCAATTTAATCAATGTAAATATAAGGAAAATAAATATATTTAACTATAAATTCCTCACTCTTTATGCCTTAAGTCCTAATAAAATGTCTTAGCTTTTATAAATTATAATCCCTATAAACGACCGTTTTTGGTTATAAAAGAGAGCTGCTCTAAAAAACCTCAAAAACTACTAAAGTATATAACCAAAAATATAATTAAAATCAAAATACCAATATATCTATTCCGACCCCCTTTTTGGTATAGTAAATATATTAAGTAAGGGGGGAAGTTGTGTTGAAATTTGGATATGCACGGGTAAGTACGCAAGATCAGTCATTGTCATTACAAATTGATGCTTTGAATCATTATAAAGTGGATCAGATTTTTGAAGAAAAAGAATCAGGAAAGAGAAAAAACCGTCCTCAGTTGGACGAGCTTCTAAAAGTTCTACGTAATGGCGACACAGTGATTGTCTATAAATTAGATCGCATCAGTCGAAGTACCAAACATTTAATTGAGCTTATGGAACATTTTGAAGCAAAGGGAATTCATTTTGTATCTATTCAAGATAAAATTGACACAACAACAGCAATGGGACGTTTCTTTTTCAGAATGTTGGCCAGCATAGCTGAATTGGAACGGGATATCATTAGTGAACGAACAAAAGATGGACTGATGGCAGCTAGAGCTAGGGGAAGAAATGGAGGGAGACCGAAGGTTGAATCAAAAAAAATCATGCTTGCCATAAAGATGTATGAAAGCAAAGACTATTCTTTATCCCAAATTAAAGAAGCCACAGGAATAGGAGCAACAACGTTATATCGATACTTAGGAAAGAAAGAACCATCCGGCGAGGAGGTGTAACATGAGAGGGAAAGAACTGTTGACCCCTGACCAGCGAAATATGTTTATGTCTATTCCTGACGATATGACTGAACATGATATGGAAATGCACTATACTTTTACCTCAGAAGATCTTGCATTTATTAATAAGCATCGAAGAGACCATAATCGCTTAGGAATTGCCTTACAGCTTGCTGTCCTTCGGTATCCGGGTTGGACTTTATTTCAGATTAAAGACATTCCCAGCCAACTACTCGATTATATTGCAAAACAAATTGATGTCTCCCCTCAAGAATATACACAGTATGCAAAACGAGTCGCAACCCGCAATGAACACTTAGAGGAACTTCGGCAACATTATTACTTTCAAAATTTTTCCTTTCGGACATACCGAATAATTGCACAACATATTCTTCAGTGCGCTCTTGAGAACGGGAATACAGATTACCTTATTCGCTCCACAATTGAAGAATTACGAAGACAAAAAGTAATTTTGCCAGCCATGACAACGATAGAAAGGATTGTGTGGGAGGCACGTCAACGAGCAGAAGAGCGAATTTTCAAATCAATTGTCTCTACACTAATTGAAGATCAAAAACCACAGTTAGATAATTTACTTAATATAAGTTCAACATATTCAAAAACTCCCCTTGCTTGGTTGCGAGAAGTTCCCGGCCAATCTTCTCCAGATGCTTTTTTAAAGGTTATAAAACGTCTTCAGGTCATACGATCTTTACAACTAAATGTGGATATTAAAGAAATTCATCCAAACAGGATCTTGCAGTTAGCACGCTTAGGTTCCAAATATGAGCCACGTTCATTCCGTAGGTTCAAAGGGAATAAAAAATTTGCACTTTTAATTTTACATCTCCTGCAACTTAGTCAAAATCTTGTCGATCATGCATTTGAGATACACGATAGGCAAATTACCTTATTGTTGTCAAAGGGGCGCAAAGCTCAAGAAGAGATTCAGAAGCTAAATGGAAAATCAGTAAATGAAAAGGTTATTCATTTTGCAGATTTAGGTACAGCATTGATCCGAGCAAGAGAACAGGGAAAAGACCCATTTGAAGCATTAGAGGCTATTATGCCTTGGGAGGACTTCGTGAACTCTATAGAAGAGGCGAAGCAATTGTCGCGCCCAATGGATTACGATTACTTAGACTTACTAAAATATCGCTTTAACTATTTACGTAAATATACTCCAACATTGTTGGAATCCTTAGAATTTACTTCTACAAAATCAGGGGAGCCATTGCTTCGAGCTATCAAAACCATTAAAGATATGAACAGACACAACAAACGAAAGGTTCCAGAAGGAGCGCCTTTGGACTTTGTTTCTAATCGCTGGCAAAAACATGTTTATGATGATGATGGGAATGTTAATCGCCAATATTATGAGATGGCTGTGCTAACCGAGTTACGGAATCTTGTACGCTCAGGTAACGTTTCTATTAAAGGAAGTCGCCAGCATCAGAATTTTGAAAATTATTTAGTAACGAAAGAAACGTGGGAGCAAAACAAACATCTTAATGTACTTACCGCACCTCCTTCTGTTGATGAATACTTAACAGAGAAAATAAATGCATTACATAATCGACTTGAATGGATTAAAGCTAATATCACAGAATTAGATGGGGTTAATTTTGAAGACGGACGGCTACATGTCCATCGTTTGGAGAAAAACGTCCCAGAAACAGCACGAGAATATAGTTTATCTCTATATCAGCTAATACCACGTGTGAAATTAACTGATTTGCTTATGGAAGTGGCAAGTTGGACAGGATTCGAAAAGCAGCTTCTTCATGCTTCAACGCTACATCCTCCAAAAGAAGAGGAAAAGCCAGCGATTATGGCGGCCATCATGGCAATGGGAACAAACATTGGTCTTACCAAAATGGCGGAAGCTACACAAGAAGTTTCTTACAGGCAAATGTCAACAGCCTCGCAGTGGCGTTTATATGAAGATGCCATGAATAAAGCACAAGCAGTTCTGGTAAATTTCCAGCATCAGTTGAGCTTGTCGTCGTATTGGGGAGATGGTACAACTTCTTCTTCAGATGGAATGCGTGTTCAAGTAGGAGTTTCATCCTTACACGCTGATGCAAATCCACATTATGGAACGGGTAAAGGTACAACCATTTATCGCTTTGTCAGTGACCAATTTTCTAGCTTCTATACGAAAGTGATTAACACAAACGCAAGAGATGCTGTTCATGTCATAGATGGTCTATTACATCATGAGACCGATTTGCATATTGAAGAACATTATACGGACACAGCTGGTTATACGGATCAAGTATTCGGACTAACTAATTTGTTAGGATTTCGGTTTGCTCCAAGACTACGAGACCTTGCAGATTCGAAACTTTATTCATTTAAAAAGCCAGACCAATATCCTGAAATGGAAAAATTGCTGCGTGGAAGAATTAACACCAAGATCATTCAGGAAAATTATGATGATGTATTAAGGTTGGCACACTCCATTCGTGAAGGAACGGTCTCTGCTTCACTCATCATGAGAAAACTAGGTTCTTATTCTCGTCAAAATAGCCTTGCAACAACCTTAAGAGAAATGGGACGTATAGATAAAACCTTGTTTATATTAGATTATATTTCTAGCGAAACATTGCGTCGTCGAATTCAACGTGGATTAAATAAAGGCGAAGCGATGAATGCATTAGCACGAGCTATTTTCTTTGGGAAACATGGGGAACTTAGAGAAAGGGCATTACAAGATCAATTACAGCGTGCCAGCGCCTTAAACCTCATTATAAATGCTATTAGTATTTGGAATACCGTGTATCTATCACAAGCAATTGAACATATGAAAGCGACAGGAAAATATAAAGAGGAATTACTTCCTCATATATCTCCTTTGGGATGGGAACACGTTAACTTCTTAGGTGAGTATTCATTTAAACCCGAGATTTCAGGCTCTATACATTCCCTACGCTCACTTAGAATATAAATAAAACCCTGATTTTTCTCCTTAGCGTAGAAAAATCAGGGTTTTCACTTCCAAAAAATGTCTTAACGTATAATATCTGCGTTTTGTCGGCAGGACCCCAACTTCTCCATTACTTCAATATTTGCAGAACCATATGAGCCAACTCGTCGTACATAAGCGATGCGATAGTTTGGAAGTGTTTCGACTTTAAATTTCATAGATTCTCTCTTCCCTTCTTCATTTATATTTGTTTGGTACATTTTGAATGTAGCATGCTTTAAAATTATTTACATTTGAATTTTTAAAATATTATTGTCCAGAAAATCACGAGTTTTGTTACAAGGGAATAAGAGGAATTCTATTCTAAATTAAATCAGTGTTCAAAATTTTTTATAAAGATACAGTTCATTTTTATCTTTCATTCAATTATTCACTTGAATATTGGTGAATAAAAAGGGTATACTATATTCAAGTAAATAATTGAATGAGAACGGAGAGAGAAAATGATCAAGAAAGATACTTGTGAGATTTATTGTTATGACGAAGAAAAGGTCAATCGAATACAAAACGATTTACAAACAGTTGATATTGTTAGTGTTACCCAAATTTTAAAATCTATCGCTGATGAAAATAGAGCGAAAATTACCTATGCTTTGTGTCAAGATGAAGAATTATGTGTATGTGATATAGCAAATATTATCGGTTCAACAGTTGCAAATGCTTCTAACCACTTACGAAAACTTCATAAGCAAGGAGTTGTGAAGTTTAGAAAAGAAGGAAAACTCGCGTTTTATTCGTTAGATGATGAAAATATCAAGCAGATAATGATGATTGCATTAGCACATAAAAAAGAGGTGAAGGTCAATGTCTGAGCAGCAATCAAAATTATCTGAACAAGAAATGAAAACATATCGTGTTCAAGGATTCACTTGTATAAACTGTGCATCCATTTTTGAAAATAATGTTAAAGAACTCCCTGGAGTTCAGGATGCGAAAGTAAACTTTGGAGCATCTAAAGTTTATGTTAAAGGAAATACAACGATTGAAGAACTAGAAAAAGCAGGAGCATTTGAAAATTTAAAAATTCGGAATGAAAAAGAACAGAGAGTAGAACGTGAACCTTTCTGGAAGCAAAAAGAAAACATTAAAGTATATATTTCAGCGTTATTACTTGTGATTAGTTGGTTTTTAGGGGAGCAATACGGAGAAGAGCATATTCTTCCGACAACTGGTTATGCAGCATCCATTTTAATTGGTGGATATTCGCTATTTATTAAAGGTCTTAAAAATTTAAGCAGATTAAATTTCGATATGAATACGTTGATGACTATTGCCATTCTAGGAGCTGCAGTAATTGGTGAATGGGGTGAAGGAGCAACCGTTGTTATTCTCTTTGCTGTCAGTGAAGCCTTAGAGCGTTATTCAATGGATAAAGCTCGCCAATCCATTGAATCATTGATGGATATTGCTCCAAAAGAAGCGTTAATTCGCCGTGGAAATGCAGAAATGACGGTTCATGTTGAAGATATTAAAGTTGGCGATATTATGATTGTAAAGCCTGGTCAAAAATTGGCGATGGATGGAACTGTAATTAAAGGTACATCTACGTTAAATCAAGCTGCCATTACAGGGGAAAGTGTTCCAGTAAATAAAACAGTTGATGATGAAGTCTTTGCAGGAACTTTAAATGAAGAAGGGTTGCTTGAAGTTAAAGTAACAAAACGAGTGGAAGATACCACTCTTTCAAAAATCATTCATCTGGTCGAAGAAGCTCAAGCAGAACGAGCACCCTCTCAAGCGTTCGTTGATAAATTTGCGAAATACTATACACCAGCTATTATCATCTTGGCTCTTTTAATCGCTGTTGTTCCGCCATTGCTATTTGGTGGTGATTGGAGTGAATGGATTTATCAAGGTTTAGCTGTATTAGTGGTTGGCTGTCCGTGTGCTTTAGTTGTTTCAACGCCAGTGGCTGTTGTTACTGCAATAGGAAATGCTGCAAAAAATGGTGTTTTAATTAAAGGTGGTATTCATTTAGAACAAGCAGGAGCCCTTAAAGCCATTGCTTTTGATAAAACAGGAACATTAACAAAAGGTATTCCTGCTGTAACAGACATCGTAACGTATAGTGGGAATGAAAATGAATTGATGACTATAACAGCAGCCATTGAAAAAGGTTCGCAACATCCACTTGCTTCAGCGATTATACGAAAAGCAGAAGAAAATGAATTAAATTTTAATGGTGTGACGATTGAAGAATTCCAATCTATTACTGGTAAAGGCGTAAAAGCCAAAGTAAATAATGTTATGTATTATGTAGGAAGTCCAAATTTGTTTGAAGAATTGCATCAATCGATTGAAAGTGATAGAAAACAAAAGATTACTGAAATGCAAACCCAAGGAAAAACTGTAATGGTGTTAGGAACCGAAGAAGAAATCCTTTCATTAATTGCCGTAGCAGATGAAATGAGAGAATCTTCAAAAGAAGTGATCAGTAAATTGAACAATATAGGAATTGAAACAGTGATGCTGACAGGCGATAACAAACGAACTGCCACAGCCATTGGAAAACAAGTCGGTGTTTCTGATATTAAAGCTGATTTATTACCAGAAGATAAGCTGAATTTCATTAAAAAACTTCGTTCAAAGCATCAAAATGTAGCAATGGTTGGGGATGGCGTGAATGATGCGCCAGCGCTTGCGGCTTCCACGGTTGGTGTGGCGATGGGTGGTGCTGGGACTGATACAGCACTAGAAACAGCTGATATTGCCTTAATGTCTGATGATTTAAGTAAATTGCCATATACCATCAAATTGAGCCGTAAGGCTTTAGTGATCATCAAGCAAAACATTACCTTCTCTTTAGCGATTAAATTAGTCGCATTATTGTTGGTTATGCCTGGTTGGTTAACGCTATGGATAGCGATATTTGCCGATATGGGAGCAACATTACTTGTAACACTAAACAGTTTAAGGTTATTGAAAGTTAAAGAATAAAAATTTAAATCTGAACTAAGCACCTTTTGTGGAATAAGGCGAATTGAAACTTTATTTTAAAATTAAATGCTTAATTATTAACTCCATTTTGATCAATCTTTTTTCAAAATGGGGTTTTTGTATTTGTTGATAAATAAGGTTTAATGACATTTTTTAATCAATCTTTATTACAAAACTACACCCTTTTCATAAATTGATGTGCAAAATAACACTTGAAATATACGCAAATTATCGGTCAAAGTTACAACGTGTCAGTTCGACTAGCCAAAATCCTTCAAGACAATTTCAGCAATTAAACGAAATCGGTATGGATATTATTTTTGAAGAAAAAGTTTCTGGGGCAGCAAAGGATCGCGAGCAACTTCAAAAAATGTTAGAGGATTTACAGGAAGGAGACATTATTTATGTTACAGACTTAACTCGGATCACTCGGAGTACGCAGAACTTATTTGAATTGATTGATTTAATACGCAGGAAAAAGGCAAGCTTAAAATCACTCAAGGATACATGGCTAGATTTATCAGAGGATAATCCATACAGCCAATTCTTAATTACAGTAATGGCTGGTGTGAACCAATTAGAACGAGATCTTATCCGTATGCGTCAACGAGAAGGGATTGAGCTGGCTAAGAAAGAAGGGAAGTTTAAGGGTCGTTTAAAGAAATATCATAAAAATCACGCAGGAATGAAATATGCAGTAAAACTATATAAAGAAGGCGGTATGACTGTAAATCAAATTTGCGAAATTACTAATGTGTCTAGGGCTTCATTATATAGAAGGCTATCGGAAGGAAACAAATAGTTTGTCCTGATTCTATCAAAAGGTTTATTTTTTGATACCAACATTTTTAGGCATGAAATGTCGGCAATTATTATCTATTTTGTTTTAAAGTAAATATTGAAAGGGAGTAAACTTATGGATTGGCTAGAAAGAATGAACAATGCGTTAAACTACATTGAAAATAGCTTGAATGAAGAAATAGACTACAAAGAGATTGCAAAAGCAGCTAATTGTTCTGAGTTTCATTTTTCAAGAATGTTCTCTTCAATCTCAGGTATATCGCTATCAGAATATATTAGACGTAGACGGTTAACACTCGCAGCATTTGAAATTCAAAAAAGTGATATTCGGATCATTGATGTGGCAATTAAATATGGTTATGTTTCTTCTGATACTTTCTCACGTGCTTTTCAAAAAATGCATGGAGTAACCCCTTCCAATGCTCGTAATAGAGGGGTACAGTTAAAAGCCTTTCCCAGAATTTCCTTTCAAATTTCTATTAAAGGAGATACCGAGATGGAGTACAGAATTGAAAACCTTGATTTTGAATTAAGAATTGTTGGAAAAAGTAAGCCAGTAAAAACAAGCAGAGCATTTAAAACAATCCCTACGCTTTGGAACACTGCGAAAAAAGATGGATTTATGCAAGAACTAGTAGATATGTCATGGGAAAATCCAAAATGCACGCTTGAAAGCCTTCTGGGGGTTTGCGGAAAAGAAGCTGCCATAACAGATGAACAATTTTCCTATTTCATGGGCGTAAGATACGATGGGGAATCCCCAGAAAATATGGAGACGCTTATTATTCCCGCAAGTACATGGGCAGTTTTTCCGAACATAGTGGATGCATGGAAACGTTTATATTCCGAGTGGGTCCCTACCTCCGAGTATGAACTTGCAAATTTACCGTGTATAGAATGTTATTACGGTCCGAAGCATAAACCAAGACACGAACTCTGGGTCCCTGTTATCCCGAAGTAAATTACATATTCAGTAATAGAATGCTGTTTATGGAGTAACGAAAAAAGAGCCTAATTTCTCAATTTAGGTGATGGGAAATCAGGCTTTTTATATTGGAAATTCCTTATCGTTGTAAATCCGCATTTTCCTGACGCTACCCCAGTTAAGAAATAAAAAAGCCGTTCCTATTAACCAGGAGCGGCTTTTTTGCACCTCAAAGCTCTTATTTCCTTGAGTACAACATATCATCAACAGCTAAGCCAACGTTTTTGGCTATTTCTAAAACGTTATCATAACCACCGGTATAACTGCCCATAGGCTCTCTTGATTCTGGCATATTGTGATTCCATAAAAACCACTGAACCATATAAGGTGCGTAAGTAAGCGAGCAAACATCCACTCGTAAACCCGCATATTCTGCATCTTTTATAAGCCCTTTTTCTTCAAATCGATTCAAAATATTCATTATTCTCTTGTCACGATTGCTAAATTTACCTTTGGTCAAAAAGGTTTCGTCCGGCAGCACGATAAGGAGCTGATGTTGCATGTGGTTAAATTGTTGAGCCACACGAATATATTTACGAACTTTCGCTTCCAGTTGCCATATCGGCTCGGTCCCTGTATCAAGTTCAAGGTTTGTAACTCTATCTACTTTTTCTCCATGAACATCTATTCCTCGGAACCGTAAAATCCAATCAGGCTTCGCTAAAAAAAATTGAGTAGATGAGGTTTGTAAATGAGACGGCGCAGAGGAGCGCCTTCTATAACGTTTTGTAAATCCATACCCACTTATACTACGCTTTGTTGCTTTGGGAACATGGATGATATAAGGAGATTTGCTGTAATGATAAGAAAAGATGCCTTTCTTGCTAACTCCAACCAGCATATTAATGTGCAAAAGAAATCTGATAATAACTTCCTTTGTAGCAAAGTAATGATAATGGTTACTCTTGCCCATAAAGGAGTAAATCTGTTTTTTGTTGTATTCTGCGCCCAGCGCTTTCTTTTCGATTAGCAAATCAATTCCTTTACTTCCTATCGACACATATTTAAAATGATCTCCTTCAAAGCCCTCTTTGAATTGCCCAGAACGGATTAGCTTAAACTTCTCCATTTTACGTAGACGATTTTTGAAAGCATAAGGTGTAATTTCATATCTAAGCAACCAGCGACAATAATCATAGTATTGAGATACAGTAAGCGCTCTTTGCATTTCTAAAAAACGTAATCCATTAAATTCTTGATAGCTTAACTCAATACGTTCGCGTCCTTTTCGAATAACCATTTTCTCGGTCATAATTCTTTCTCCTTTTCTCATCCGTTTTTCCGTATATAGTCAGCGTTCAAAAAGTATGTGTTTCTCCCTCCACTCCTCTAGGTAATGCACTTTACGAAGTAATCAACTATTTCTCAGATGAAAAGTGCATTACCTCAAGCTGTATAAACTTAATTACTTTGGAGGAAAAACAGAAAAGGTCTCATTAATGAAACCTTTTCTTCAAATTGATTCGTGTAAATATTATGACGAGAAGCTAGCCATTTTCTAAGTCCTTTTTTCAGAAAAAAACTAAAAAATTTAAATGTCCAGGAATTCGTCATAAAACCACGATCATTTTTATAGGTATAGGGAACTTTTGATATTCATATCTTGTACAGTCCGTAAAAACGTATTGGAGGATGAAAACGTATGAAACTTACACTCGAAGAAAACTTACCCAATCTGATACAAGGAGCGGTGAATAAACTTTCAATAGAAACCGATTACGTGTCCAAGGAATCGGCTAATGACATCGTACTCACAGGAAAGTTCATAATAACAAGGGAAATAAAAACAAAAAATAGAGTAACTGAGATCAAGGATCGTATCCCTGTAGAAATCACTATCCCAAAAAAGAAGCTTATTAAGAAAACAGCAGAAACATCCCTTCACTTAAAAGAATATCGATTCGGATTCGAAGGAGATTGTACTTTATTTGAAGTGGAAGCGGAAATCACTAATGTTGCGGATGATATTCCTGAAACACTTGAGATAGAGGATATATTTGAAAAACCGCCGAAAAAGCGGCCAAATATTGTTATGAAATAATTACAAAATCGATTGCTTAAAGGAAAGGCTTTAAGAGATTTCAAAATCGAGTTTCAAGACGAAATTTTCTTTAAAGACGCCAGTAGGATGCCGGCGTCTTTTTACATGTCAAAAAAGTCTTCGCTCTTCTTAGTTGGATCCACCTCTCTAATAGCCTTCATCACCTTCTGGATTGTAGTCAATTTTGGCGAATATCCTTTTGTCTCGTTTATTAGCTTGTTAACAGTGTTGCGGTTTAATCCCGCCTTCTCCGCCAGCCACGTAGCGGTCATTCCCCTCTTCTCCAAAAATCTTCCCAGCTTTGTTTTGTATGGCTTTCCTAATCCGAAAAAAGAAAACATCTTTGATCCGCTCCTTGCCCTTTATTGGAATATGTCTCCATTCATTTCCAAGTGACCACCAAAATATACAGATTTGATTATTAAAGTAGTCATAATGGACAAGTAGGCTCTCGTAGGCTTTACCAGAGAAAGAAATTCCGGACCGTTTGCCAAACACTTTTCCTTCTCAGGTGCCGGCTGAACTTGGCCGCTCTTACAAAGCGTTCCTCTAAACGTTCCGCTACACCAATCCTTGAGAAATACCGGAGCGGAAAGGAGAACGGCCGCCGAAAATCCTTAGTTAGCACGGGATTAAACGATATATTTGATACCGCTGGTTCGGGACTATTATTGCAGAATAAAAAGAATTGAGGAGGTGTCATGTTTTTTGAAATTGCTTCATCAATCGTGATGGGAGGAGTTGTTGGATATACTTTTCTTCTTCAGTCAGGAAGCACGAATGATGCAGCCAAAATTCAACGAATTGCTGTTAATGCCGGATTAGTCGTTAAGGAGAAAAAAGAAACTCGGACGATCCAGTTATTACGAAAGACATCTTATGCATGGGGAACGGAGTACGCTTACCGGATCCCGCTCGGTTTAAGCTTTTCTGATTTTCAGAAGAAACAAGACCATCTTCAGGACGGGTTAAACAACAAACGAAGCCTCGTAGATATCTCGTTGAAAGACTTAAAAACAATTGACTGGAGGAGTAGCGTACTGGAACAGATCAGGCAGATCTTGGCCAAGAAGAAAACGCAGAAGGAAATTTTCCTATCGTATGATGGGGTCTTAAAAATAAAAGTGTACAACGAGCCGCTAGTTACTAACTTTGGAGCAGATGAATCTCTGTTTGACGAAAACAAGGGTTGGGAAGTCGTTGTTGGCATGAGCAGAACCGGTAAAACCATCCACGATTTTGAAAGAAGGCCCCACATGATTGCAGCTGGAGCAACGGGATATGGGAAATCGGAATTTATTAAGTTGCTCATCACTGCTTTAACGTATAATCAGCCGGAAAACGTTCGTTTTAACCTGATTGATTTAAAAGGAGGACTGGAATTAGGTCGATTTAAAGATATGAAGCAGGTTACCGAGTTCGGTAGGAATCCTAGTGAAGCAAAGGACATCTTGAAGAAAATACAGAAGGATATGAATCAGACCTTAGATGATCTGTTTGAAAAAGGCTTTAAAGATGTAAAAGAAGCCGGTCAGAAAGAACGCATTTTTGTTGTTATCGATGAAGCAGCGGATATAGCAGACGACAAAGCCTGTATGGCGATCGTAACGGATATAGCAAGACGTGGCAGGGCAGCAGGATACCGCTTAATTTATGCGACCCAGTACCCGACGAACGAAACACTTCCTAGCCAGGTAAGGGCCAATATCGGAGCAAGAATGTGTTTCAGGCTCGAAACAGGGGCGCAGAGTCGGGCTGTTCTTGATGAAGAAGGAGCAGAGAAGCTGCCAGAAATAGAAGGAAGAGCGATCTTTCGGCGGGTAAAAAATGAAATCGTGCAAACTCCTTACATTCAAAGGGAGAGTATAGAAAGGGTTATCCAGCCTCATATCGTGATCAAATCAAGAGAGGATGATTCCAATGGAGAGAAGCCTGCAACGGGAGCAGAGAGAGGAAGCGGTACTCTTATCGTTGAAGAAATTGGACTTTCTTAGCCGCTCACAGCTACAGACATTACATGGATTGGGCAGTGATCGAAATGCTAGGAAAGTGCTGCAGAACATGGAGGAATACCTTTCTTCTTTTCGTGACGGAGAAAAAATCTATTACTTAAACAAAGCAGGCCGAGAACGCGTCCAATGCCGAAAAATACGGAAAAAGACGGTTCAAGCCCGTCATTACATCATGCGGAATGATTTATATATAGCGTTCGGCAATCCGTTCTCCTGGAAGAACGAGGTGAAATTCGGTATTGAGGATGTAACTTTTGTGATAGCAGATGCAGTATTTGAGAGGGATGGAGTTTACCATGCAGTAGAGGTGGATCACACACAAAAAATGAGTAAAAACCGAACTAAAATTGAAAAATACCGCAAATTGAGCAAAGTAACGCCATTCAAACTGATCTGGATCACCACGACAGATTACAGGCGGAAACAACTGCTGAAAATGTGTGAGGGGCTGGATGTAACGGTGTTTACTGCAGCTGACTTTCATTAAACTTACTAAAAGGAGTGATGGGGTATGTTATTTACTAGGAGAGTGCAAACAGTCGGTCCTATCAAAGAGTTTGTAAATGCGGATAGTTTCAGTCAAATACGGAAAGAGATTAAAAAAATCAACAAAAAAACAGCTGCTCACGGGATTAAAGCGTCTCTCACCACGCTTGCAACCGGAGCAACTGCCATTAGTATTACAAACATCCTGTATACTAATCATGCTTATGCGCAGGGGCCTGTAGAATATGTTAAAGGAAAGGCGTCAGAACGAATCGTTGAAGCATTTATGCCTCTGGTGGATATGATCCAAGCGCTGTCTTATCCGATTGCCCTGGTTATGCTCACTGCAGGTGCGCTAATGTTTATGATCAACCAAAAAGACCGAGGGATTAGCATGATTCAGAATGCATCAATTGGGTACATTTTTGTGCAGATGATGCCGATCTTTATGCAACTAATTGTAGAGGTGGGAATTTCCGTAGCGGTACCATAACCTTCAACAGTGTATGGACGGGTCAAGTTAACCCGTCTTTTTTATTTTCCCAACAAGCGGGACCAGAAGCCTTTTTTCTCTTCTTCCTTTGCGGCAGCGGCTGTTTGCAACATTTCTTTTTTTGCTTCCTGAGACGCTTTCAGCGACTCCATTAAAACTTTGTCACGTTCTTCAAGGCGTTCTTTTATATAAAGATTAGTCGATTGCAATTCTTTTTGAGTTTTTTGTAATTCCAGTTTCAGTTCTTCATTATACTTTTGTTGCTCTCGCATAAAAGTTTCCTGGGTTTCAATATGATTCAACAACCTGTTAATGACATCCTCAGAACGTATAAGAGAACGCTGGTTGATAACAGCAGGAGTGTTTTCTTGTTCTTCATCATCAAGAACGGGTGGCGTTCTAGTTTCAGACGCTTCTTCTTTATATCTTGATGCAATAACCTTTGCCGCGTTCTCTAATGAAAAGTTTTCTCCTTGAACTAACTTTTGGAAGTATCTCAAGGCGACTAAGTCTTTCTCTACAAACAAGCGCCTTTGATTATCCGTTCTTGCAAATTGATACCCTTTTTCTTCGAGAGCAAGACACCATTTTCTTAAAGTGCTGCTTCCAATGTCGAGAGTCAAACTTATTTCCTTTGTGGTATATGCCTTTTCATACTCACTCATTTAATGGCCGCCTTTCTAAATCGTTCTTGCTAACGTTCTTGTGTTCTAAAGAAAAAGCATGGATGAAAATCAAGATCAACGATATGCTCAGCAAACACTCGCTTTTCTTTATTAATTATCCGTTACACAAGCGTTCTCCTTCTTTAAGTGCTACAATTTATTCCTTTGTCCTGCAAGGGAGTCCGCTTACAAGAAGCTAACGTAGGTACTGCTTTATGACAGATCCGACACACGCAAAAAAGAGTCCTTTAAGGACTCTTTTCCTAACGATCGTGTCAGTAGCTGAACTTCAACTACTTCATGCGCGCTTTTTCTATCAGTTTTCGAATCTTCTCTCTAGGAATATCTACTTGATCAGATTTCGAGTATATATCTAGAAGGTACACCTCATTATTTTCAGTTATCAAATATTCGATGACTCTAAAACCACCCGATAAGCCTTTTCGGGCGCTCGTATTTCTCATCCTTTTTTTAAAGACCTTGTTTCCGTCTTTTACAACGTGCTGTACGTCTTCACCCAAATCGCCTTTAATTTCAACTTCATCAAGAAATACCTCAAAATCATCATCAATCTTCGGATATCTCTTTTTAAGTTTCTTATACCGTGCTTCGAATGCTGGAGTAGTGATAGCTGTATATTTGGACATTACTGATTACTTTTTGCGAGATTCTTTTAAGAAATCCCTAGCCGATTTTTTAGGCAGCTTTCCAGCTTGCATCATTTCTACCTCTTTTAGCGCTTTGGAAACGTGGTGATTGCTGAAGTTAGAACGGATTTTAACGATTGACTCTGTAGCCATTTCAACATCCTCCTTCTTACACATAACGACCACAACCTTTTCTCAAAAAAGTAGTAGTCAGTGTATGCATCCTTTATAAAAATTATACCAACAATCCAGAAGAGGCGCCATAGGGCAGCTGTAATTCGCCGGGAGTTAATATTTACCCGTTTGTTGCGGGAAGAAAACTTTTCCCAACATAAGATCAATTTCGTTGCATTAAAAACCCTTCAGGTTTGTGAAGTCTGAAGGGTTCTTAATTGGTTCTGGCTATTTATTCTTTACTCTACAACTTCAAAAGGAGCAGCAAGTCCCTCATGAACGGCGCGATATTCACCCGGAGTAAGTTCATACTCTAATTCATCTATGTGAATATCAAATGTATGTGACTTGCCTGGAGGAAGATACCTTAACACCTCTGAGAAGGCTGGCTCCTTGTAAGGAAATTCGTACCAAGTTCCGTCTACATTTTTTTCTAGAAAAATACCGTGACTACTTTTAACTTTGGAATCACTTTCATTTTTGTTAACAACCGTAATTTTATCGGTAGAAGTAGTGTACTCATTTTTATTAGCTGATAATGTAACACCGTCCTTCTCGCTAGGCATCTCTTGAATTTCCGCTTTTTTAGTTAAATTTTCACCTTGATTCTGACATCCAGCTAATATTAAAAAGAAAAGTGCAATACAAGGAATCAATTTACTCTTCATATCATTCACTCCTAAAAAATTATTTTTTAAATCAAAAGTAATATGTTTCTCTTTAAAGATATCATAATAACCATTACTAAAAAATAAACAGAAATACCCTTAAATGTCTTTAAATATAATTTTTTCCTTAAATTCATTACTATAGTAATGGTTTATATGTTAGAATTGTAAATGATTGTATATATAACTAGATTTAGGAAGGGGATATGAATGAAAAAAGTAGCTGCTTTAACATTTGCACTTAGTCTAACATTCATAGGTCTTGGTACTACTAATGCCTATGCTAAACAAACGGAGGAGCAACTGGCTGAAAAGCAAAGTAAGTTGATTGAAAAGTTTGACAAAGAATTATCTAAAATGAACTTAGATTATGAAAGTTTGCAAGACATCGGTGGAGTATATTTTGATGAAGATGTTATGACAATTCAAATCGATGAGACACCTACTAAAGGTCAACAAGTCATGTCTAAACAAGACCAACAAAGATTAGAAAAACTGAAAAAAATAAGTGAGAAAATCGCAGAAACTTCTCCAAATGAATTTGAAGTAAAAACAGTTTCAAAAAGTTATTCTGAATTAGTAGAATTACAAAAACAGATTGGAAATCAAGCCGAGACAATGGGATTAGACAATTTCGTGATTGATTTGAGTACAAAGCAAAGTAAATTAATATTGAGAATTGCCGACTTATCCAACGAAGATAAACAGACTCTACATAGTATGTATGGTTCAGATTTAAAGATCGAGATTGATAAAAATACTGAGAAGGAACACAAGAGCAAAAATGAGGGTTATAAATCTAGAAAATCCGATTGGAATTCTCAGGGAGCAGGAATCGGTATTGGTACGAGTGCAGGTTCTTGTTCAACCGCAGGAGTCGCTATAAAAGGCTCAAATTTATGGGTAATGACTGCCGGACATTGTAATGATGGCTCTAATAACATGTTTTATCAATGGGGTAGCAGATTTGGTACTACTCATCTAGATGCTACGGCCAGTGACTATGACTTTCTTTTGGTAAAAGAAAATGGTTCTACTTTGAAAAGATACGCTTCGAACGGCTTGTATGGAACTATAGGAGACACTTCTACCGGTTATGACGGACAATTGACAGGCTCTTTCTTTCAAGCAGAAGGACTTAGAGTTTGTAAAGTTGGTATAACAACTAATAGAACATGTGGCGTAGTGGATGTGGCTAGAAGACAAGCTAGGTTTGGAACAGGTTTAGTAACATCTGTCGTTAAGGGAGATGGATCAGCTTTATCTGCTGAGGGAGATAGTGGTGGTGCTTGGTTCACTCGAAGTCAACCATTTCGCTTAGTAGGTATTCATCAAGGCGGTAATAAGAAGCTATCCAATGATTATTCTAGCGTTTCTTATTTCACACCTTGGGGAGAAGTTGCTGAAAAATATGGCCTTCAATTATATAGGTCATCAACTCCAACTGCAATGAATTAGTAAGATATTATATTCCTGAATGAAACATAAAGGGTATTTTGTCGTATTGAAAACGCTCCAGATTTCAAAATCTGGGGCGTTTTTTGTTTATTATTCTTTGCTATTTATTTCTTTAATAAGTTCATCCAGATACCATTTATCCATTTCATTTACTAAATCTTTAAGAGTCCCAGGTTCGTTTACACTTTGCATAACCAACAACTCGCCGTTTTCAGTATCAGTGAGGTACCATGTGTCAATCAGATAACCGTCTGGCAGTTTCTCTGCGCTAATTCCTCCTGTTTTATAAGAAACATGGGTAATATTTCGTTTTTCAAGGTCTAGTGGAATCTTAATTTCCTCTTTATTAACTTCTTCAATATCTATTCTAGAGAAAAGCTGTTCAGGAGAAAGCTGCTGTTGAGTTAACGTAGGTTCCTTTAGAGGCTGTGATTGCCTTAAGTCAGCTTTCAGCGCTGCTGTTTTTTATTTTCAGCAGCATAGGAATTCAAGTGATAGGCTCCAAAGGAAGCCACTCCAGTAAAGATTGCTGCACCAATCACAGAGGAGATTAATTTTTTATTCAATATTTAAATAATCTTTTCTTTTCTTTTATTTATTAATTCCTTTTATTCCACTCATTACCTATACTGCTAATCTTCATCTCTTATTAAAAGCACCAATATAACTATCCATCTTTATCTCTCGTACAATCTCCTACAGTAAAGTAAGAAACAAACTTCAAATAACATTTCAACATAACATAAACTATGTTGAATTAATGGTAGTGGTGGTGGTACAATAACAACAACAATTCAACATAGTTTAAAAAATCGTACATATATTTAATTCAACATAGTTTATAGAGGGGTGAGTGAAATGTTAAAAGCGTTTGAATATTATCTGACTGAAGACGGGAAGAGCGAAAATACAGTGAAAAGTTACATGCAATCAGTGAGCTGCTTTCTTGGGGTAGTACCAGCGAAGCTGTCACCACCCGCAATAAGAAAATGTCAAGATTTTTTAAGTTTAATACTTCCAACACACTTACCCCCGTCCTGTTTTGCAGGATGGGGGTAAATAAAGTTGTAAAATTCTTTAATAAGGAATGCCTTACCAATAAAGGCATTTAAAATATTAATTTTCTCTATTAATCGCGCCTGATTGCTAAATATCAGACAGAAACATCTTACGAGTCAGGCTAATAAATTCATTTAAAGGCGGTGTCATCCATTTATCCTTATGCCAAGCAATTTGGGTATAAAGTGGAGATGAGGAAGACTTCCACGGTAATTCCTTCAATCGTCCTTCTTTAATATCCTTTTTCACTACCATTTCGGGTAGTAGCGCCACTCCTAATCCTGCAATTACACATTGTTTAATGGCCTCTATACTAGCAAATTCTATTTTATCTAGTGGGTATATTCCAAAAGAATTTAAGGATTCTTCGAACATATTTCGATAAGAGCATCCAGCTTCTGTAAGTAAAAGAGTTTCGTGCTTCAGATCATCTATTGAAAACGCTGATTTAGGTTGGCTTGGTGTGATAACTAGTTTTAACTCCTCTTTAATAAGTTGCTCTACTATTAAAGATCCTTCAGGCTTCCTTTCATCCATAATAAAGGCAACATCTAATAATCCTTCCATAAGATGCTTTCTCGCCATTTCGTCAGAATTTGCTGGTTTAAATACTAGCTTTACTTTTGGAAATGCAGCTTTGAACTCTTTGAGAATTGGTGGTAATCGATAGGTACATTGACTCTCCTGAGCCCCTATCGTTAGAGTACCGGTTAGTTCTTCTTCCCCGTTTGCAGCCGTAATTGCTTCTTCACTTAAATTAATCATTTTTTCAGCATATCTTTTAAATTGATGTCCGGCTTCTGTTAAAATCAGTCGTTTTCCTAAACGCTCAAATAAGGGTTTACCAATCTCATCTTCAAGGGCTTTAATTTGAGCCGTAACACTTGATTGTGCAAAATTCAACAATTTCGCCGTCTGTGTAAAATTTAAATTTTCTGCGGCATGCTTAAAAGTAATCAATTGTTTAATTTCCATTTTATCAGCCTCTTCAAATCGTTTTTTTCGATTTATCCAATCGGAATAATCGTCTGTATCGATTTAACAACTTATTATAAGATATATATACTCGAGAAACAATAGCAGAAAACTACATGGTAAAGGAGATAAGCAAAATGACAATTGCAGTTATTTACGGTGGTAGCCGTCCAAACGGAAATACAGAATCCTTAACAAAGGTAGCGATTCAAGGTTTAGATGTAGAAGAAGTATATCTGAAGGATTATTTCATTGAACCTATAATCGATAAGCGACATGCAGAGGAAGGCTTTCCCGAAGTCGATGATGATTATAACTCCATCATTAATCGTATTCTTCCGCATGATATTCTTATTTTTTCTACCCCGATTTATTGGTATAGCATGACAGGAACAATGAAGAATTTTATTGATCGATGGTCACAAACCTTAAGAGACCCAAATTATCCTGATTTCAAGGCTGTAATGTCTTCTAAAAAAGCATATGTCATTGCTGTGGGTGGAGATCAGCCATATATGAAAGGTCTACCAATGATTCAACAGTTTCAACATATCTTTGACTTTGTAGGGACAACTTTTGAAGGATATATTATTGGAGAAGGAAACAGACCAGATGATATTTCACAGGACTTGAAAGCACTGTCTGCAGCGGAACAGTTAAGAAGAAAATTACAATAATATTCCAATTCGCAAGAGATACAAGGAGGATTGGAGTTTATGAGCCAACAGACATTGGCAAATATGGTATTGATAGTTATAAATGCTTTTTGGGGGCTATCATATGTTTTTATGAAGTTAGGGCTTGGTTCACTCCAAGCCTTCAACATTGTTGGGCTTAGATTTTTACTTGCTTTTTTAATAGCAGGAATTCTATTTTACAAACGTTTAATGTTAGTTACTAAAAAAGTGATTATTTCTTCCTTTATGTTAGGAACATTATTGTTTGGTGTTTTCACCTTTGTCACTTTTGGTGTCAGTATGACATCAGCCTCTAATGCGGGATTCCTTGTAAGTCTTACCGTTATATTCGTGCCGTTAATCAATTGTTTATTAGTTCGCCGTTTACCTTCTTGGCAGATTTTTATTGGTTTAATATTTATTTTAACAGGCATTGGTTTATTGACAATAAAAAATTCATTAACAATAAACTATGGCGATCTTTTATGTATCATAGGTGCACTGTTGTATGCGATATTCATTATTTTAACAGGAAAACTAACAAAGGAAGATGATCCTTTGACACTTGGTATATTACAATTAGGTGTTGCGGGTCTATTAGCGATGGCCTTCAGTATCTTATTTGAAAATCCATCTTTACCATCTACATTAAACTCTTGGATTGCTATTTTAGGGCTTGGGATACTTTGCAGCGCAGTGGGATTTATTTGCCAAACGATTGCACAAAAATATACGACCCCTACACATACCGGGTTAATTTTTGCACTTGAACCAATTTTTGCAGCCTTGTTTGCGGTTCTATTTTTAAAGGAAGTTTTTACGTTAAAAGATATTATGGGGTGTAGTATCGTTATACTGGGCATTTTAATTGCACAAGTAGATATGGGATCATTATCTAAATTGAAATATAAAAATGTATATGAGGGTAGTGGAAAAGGTTTGATTACTCGAAAATAAATCACTATTAATTGGCGACACGGAAAATCATGGACTGAACAAGCACCCTTAGCAACTTTACTACTTTTTTATAAAGGTAGTATTTGTTATGCAAGTGATGTAACAAAAACGACCATTTCTGTTACATGGTGTGAAAAGTAATATTTTGTCTACTAAACAATTATATATTACGTAACAAAAATATGTAACAAAATCATTTGTAACAATATTAATTATTTAATAGTTTTGGTACAATTAGGCTGAAAGGGGAGGATGCAAATGAAATTTGGTTACATGCGAGTTTCTACCATTGATCAAAATTTGGATCGCCAAAAAAAGCAACTTGAAGAATTTGGGTGCGAACGGATTTTTTTTGAAAAAGTAACAGGAACGAAACGGGATCGGCCAGAGATGAACCGTATGCTGGAGTTTCTTCGACCAGAAGACACCGTTGTTGTAACGGATTTAACTCGTTTATCCCGTTCCACGAAAGATCTGATTGAGATTACAGAACTGATTGCCCAAAAAGGGGCCCATTTAAAAAGTTTAAAAGAGTCTTGGCTGGACACAACAACGGCTCACGGAAAAATGTTGTTTACTATTTTTGCTGGAATTGCACAATTTGAGAGAGATCTCACTTCCGAACGAACAAAGGAAGGTATTTTAGCTGCAAAAAAACGAGGGAAATTTCCTGGAAGGCCAAAAGCAGACGAGGAAAAGATCAATTATGCTTTATATCTCATAGATCAGGGGATGAGCCGGACAGATGCTGCTGAAAAGGCTGGTATCTCCCGTATGACTCTATATCGTAAGCTGCAAAGGGAGGAAAAAAGTTGAAAAGGAATTGGGAATTAGATGAACTAATTGATCACTTTATCCTCATGCCTGATGAACAAGAGTTGATTCAACTAAAAAGAGGAAACACAAAACTTGGGTTTGCTCTGACTTTCCGCATGTCTAATTTTTACAATTAGGAATTTAAGAAGGAGTCCATTTTCTTTTCTCGAATACAAATGATAAATCATGATACGTTTTT
>NZ_MWMM01000022.1:0-27639 GCF_002189605.1 Pseudobacillus badius | reverse complement strand
ATTATTCTAATTGTTTTTATTATTATGTGATTATAGCAGAATATTATTTTTTTGTGTTTGAAAAAATTATAGTTCTAATTTTCTATTAATTCTTTTTTCTACATGCTTAAAATGGATAGGCACCGCCCTGCAACCAATTAATACAAGTACTAGAGACTTTTATTATTACCCTTCTATTACTTTCCTGCCCTTCTACTGATTTAATTTAAAAAGCTCCAAGTATCTTAAGTCAAAAATTAAACAATTAGGTTTTTCACCCTATTCTAAATGAAAACGGAATTAACACTTTTTTATTTCGCATTTGTCTTCCTTTGAGAATGTATGTCTAAAAATGATTAGGGATCAAGCCAAGTGAAGTTGATCTTTCATCCAATAAAAAACGTTCTACTTTTCTAGTAGAACGTTTTAATGGTGCAAGTGCAGGCACAGCTTCTGCCATGGCTTCCCGTTCAAACCATCGTTCACGATGGAAAGTCAAAATTCGGCCGGTCGATTGCCTGTATGGGCAATTAAGCGCTCAAATGGCGCTAAATAGCCTTCTACTCATTCTTTTCCCGTTGGTATAATTTCTCCATTCGGTACTTGCCAATCTGTTTTCCATAACAATCGTTTGCCTGCTTTTTCTAGTAAAAGCAGGCGGTCTGTTTTTCTTTTAAATGTGCTGCTAAACCAGTTGGCCCTGTGCCAATGACTGCAACCAGTACTGTTGGCTCTCAGCACTTTTTACTTATATACAAGAAATAAAAAAGCTAGTTTGCTTTTTTATTTTACTGTTTATTCGTTATCACACTTATTGCGTTTCTTCCTCTTTTGCAAATTGTTGCATGCGTTCACCGATTTCATCACGTACACGTTGAAACGCTGACCAAATGTCTTCTTCTGTGCCTATTGCTTTAGCTGGGTCGTCAAACCCCCAGTGTTCTCGACGAAGGGAAGGCGGTGTCGCCGGACATTTATCTGCTGCATCTCCACAGAGTGTAACGATAAAATTTGCAGTATGAAGTGTTTCTAAATCAATGATATCAGAGGTGTGATTTGAAATATCAATCCCCACTTCTTTCATCGCTTTCACTGCATTTGGATTTAAACCATGTGCTTCTACACCTGCACTTTTGACGATCCACTTATCACCCAAATAGTGTTTTCCAAACCCTTCAGCCATTTGACTGCGGCAAGAGTTGCCTGTACACAAGAAATAAAGTAGTTTTTTAGCCATCTTAATTTCTCCTCTTAACTAATTATTAATGTAAGGTACAAGCCAATGAGTGTGATAAATAGAATAGGAATCGTTAAGAGAATCCCGGTCTTGAAGTAAGTCGCCCAAGAAATTCTCACACCTTTTTGGCTTAAAACGTATAGCCATACCAGCGTTGCCAGGGAGCCAATCGGCGTAATTTTTGGCCCCAAGTCAGAGCCAATGATATTTGCATAAACGAGTGCTTCACGAAGTACACCAGATGTATTTGTTTCTGCGATAGCAAGCGCATCAATCATAACGGTCGGCATATTATTCATAACAGATGATAAGAAGGCCGCAATAAAGCCCATTGCAATGGTGGTGACAAACAGTCCCTGTTCTGCAGCAGCATTAATCACTGAAGCTAGCGCCTCCGTTAACCCCGCATTCCCTAGCCCATACACAACGACGTACATTCCAATGGAGAAGAATACGATATTCCATGGTGCGCCTTTAACCACTGCCGCTGTGTTGACTGCAGCACTTTTTCCCGCCATTAGCAAGAAAAGAAGCGCAATGGTCCCTGCAACGAGTGATACGGGAATATTCGTCCATTCACTTGAGAAGTAACCGATCACTAATACCAGCAGAACCCCCCACGACAAACGAAACATCCTGTTATCCTTAATTGCTTCCTCAGGTTTTTTTAGCATTGCGATTTCATATGTACGCGGAATAGACTTTCGAAAATATAAAAGAAGTACGGTAATGGTTGCCAGTAAAGAAAAGATATTAGGCAAGATCATATGTACGGCATATTCAACAAAACCAATACCAAAGAAATCCGCAGATACAATGTTCACTAGGTTGCTTACGACAAAAGGCAGACTTGTCGTGTCTGCAATAAAGCCACTTGCCATAATAAACGGAAAAATCATCTTCTCTTTAAACTGTAAATTGCGCACCATCGCCAGCACAATCGGTGTTAAAATAAGCGCTGCCCCGTCATTGGCAAATAGAGCTGCTACAATTGCGCCAAGTACACTCACATAGACAAACATCTTAATGCCATGACCTTTTGCAAGACGTGCCATATGAAGTGCAGCCCATTCAAATAACCCGATTTCGTCTAAAATTAGTGAAATGATGATAATGGCGATAAAGCTAAGTGTTGCATTCCAGGTAATATTGACAACATCAAGGACATCTCCAATATCAACTACACCTACAAGTAAGGCGATCAGTGCACCTGCACAAGCAGACCAACCAATATTTAATCCTTTCGGCTGCCAAATTACAAAAATCAACGTCGCAATAAAAATTAAACTAGCTAAGATGAGCAAGACGAGCCCTCCTTCTTGCATTGACAAACAGAGATCGCTTCAAGCTCATCAACAACGGTTTGTACTATAGATGTTAACTCGTCGACTAACCGATAGTGTTTCCAGGTACCCACTTTGCGCTCTGTAATAATGCCTGCCTCTTTTAATTTACGTAAATGTTGACTAACTGCTGGTTGAGAAATCTGCAATACCTCCACAAAGTCGCAGACACAAACCTCCCCTTGCTTTAGACAAGCAACCAACTTTAGACGATTGATATCAGCCAACGCTTTTAATTGCTTCTCTATCAACTGAATGTCCATAAATCCTCCTATATAAGCAAATTCTTATTTAATATAGTACAACAAAATATATTTGTAAATAATTAAATACTTATATATTATTCTTTCAATCAAACATCTTATTTGCAAATTACCCCCTTTCCAAAAATAAGAAGGGGGTAAGATAAATTTTAGTTTTACTTGTATGTTTTCATAATTAATCAAAATGAAGCAATGCAGTTTGTGAAGTATGAGATTTTTATAAGATAGTTTGATCATTTCAATCAGCCATGTTTTAAACCTCTCTGTCACGAACAAAGAATGAGGACCGCCATGTTCTAATTGCTCTCTTAAGAAGCTTCAGCGTTTTTGGCACCGAGAATGCTCTTAATTTCATTCAGCTATACAGAAAGAGCTTAATTATTGCTATTTTTTTCTCCCCACTCACATAGCTGTTCCAAAACAGGTAATAGAGTTTCTGCTTTACGTGTTAGACTATACTCCACTTTAGGAGGAATCTGAGGATACTCTTTGCGTCTAACAATCCCATCTGCTTCCAATTCTTTAAGTTGTGAGCTTAATGTTTTAAAAGTAATAGCTCCTATTTTTCTTTTCAATTCATTGAATCGAACTGGTTGATTTTCTGCCAGGAGGTAAATGATAAGCATTTTCCATTTACCACCAATCACTGATATTGTATAACCAAAAGGCGTCTCTTGAACATTACCTTTTTCTTTATAATCAGCCATACTCATATTTACACTATCCTTTCAGGTAGTATCTATCAAAAAAGTGCGTACTATTTTTTTATTTGCGCTCATTTTATACTGACATTACATTGAAGTAAAGGAGAGAAAAAAATGATTAATGTTAAAACCTTCGATCACGGCCTTTGGGATCACGGTATTACCCAAGGTTACAGCGTCAACGGCACCATCTATATTTCAGGGCAATTTTCCCACGATGCGGAGGGTTCGTTGATTGGCAAGGGCAATATCGAAGCACAGACCCGGCAGACGCTTGAAAATCTCGATCATGTGCTGAAAGGATTTGGTGTCACGAAGTCCAACCTCGCTTATATGGAGATCTATTTAACAAATGTACAAGAACATTCCGAACCAGTCATTCGGCTGTTCAAGGAATACCTGGGTCAACATCGGCCGGCCGGCAGCCTCATCGGCGTAAATTATTTGGCATTCCCAGAGCAACTGATCGAAATCAGCGCCGTCGCACACACTGACTAAGTAAGCAGGATTTTAAAATCAAAGTAATGATGCCCAGCTCAATTCTTTAGATGATTATTGAAGCAAGCAGGAAAAATGAAAAAGGGAATCAACTCGATTGAACTGAACCTCGAATAGTTTCCACTATTCGGGGTTTTAACGAATTTCCTGCTCTATGATAGTGACTTTTCGCAAAACTGTAGACGTCGCAACTTTATGTTAAACTTCGTGTCTTTTTATAAACAACATCATCTCACTTCACCCTATAACGAATTCTTCTTTTACCCTTGGAGAAGCAGCTGACACGACTGCACCAGGTTTGTTTCTATTGACAATTACAATGATTAAGTATCAAGCGGGTGTATTGCTTCTACACTGACAAAGAACGATTTAAGGTCTATACTAGGGCTTCCATCTTCTATGCTTTAATTGGCAGAATGCACGCATTACAACCAAACAATTAAAGGACGCTCTTGAATATAGGACGAAAAACATGTTATCTACGATGCTCTTAAGTAAGCGGTCATTTTAAATATACTTGAATCTTCAGTTCAAACAGCAGGAATTATTCAATAAAGAACACGCCATAAGTAAAAGACCGCGTAGGATTCCCAGTTTTTCCATGGAAACGATACTTCTAAGATTTCATCCTTCGTAGGCTTTCGGTTCATATGACGTAATATTTTTATCGAATGCATAAGACCCACATCATCGATTGGAAAAGCTGTCTGGAACCTAAGGCAGCGCATTAAAACATAATTGGCTGTCCAAGGACCAATTCCTCGTATTTTAATTAAGTTCTTTTCAGCCTCTTTAAAGGTCATTTTCATTAATTTTTCCTTCGATAATTCTCCATTTTCCATTAATTTAGCAATCCCAATGATATATTCACTTTTTTTTACGGTCATTTTAATATCTGCCAGGTCAGCAGGTGTTAACTGTGCCATTCGTTCGTACGATGGGAACACCCAATACTTTTTACCATTCCATTCGATAGAATCGCCAAATCCCTCCACAAATTGCTTCTTTAAGGAGTACGCGAAGGCCAAGTTAATTTGTTGCCCTAGAACTCCCCAACATAAAGCTTCGAATAAATCGGGAATGCCGATAACTCGTAATCCATAAAATTTTCGAGCAGGCATTCTAAGTAACGGGTCTGCTTTTGCCATTTCATAAAATGGCGTTAAATCGTTATCAAGATCAAACCATTCATGAATATATTTTACAATCTCTTCCCGTTTCCGCTTTTCAATCGGTCTAGAATCATTTAGGAATTGGACAGCCATTTGTTTATTATTGATGACGCTGATCTGTACTAAGGACCGAACTTCCCCAACGGCTATAACTTTTGTAATGATATCGTTCTCGATTTCATACATGCATTCATTTTTTTCCCTTGTTAGATAGCCTGCGTTTACATTCATATCGAAATGTTCAGGTAATGTAATAACAATACCATCATTGACTTCATGCCATATCACTTTTTCATTCTCCTCATCTTATTACGATTTTCTATGCTATTGACAAAATAATTATAAGAAACCTCACACTAATTGAAATTTTACTTTATCACATACTAACTTTTACTAATTTTGGTATCTTGCTATTACATTCCAAACACCTTATTTTTTCTATTTATGAGGTTATAGTGTTAGTTACCAAGGATGATAAATAGGAGAGGATAAAAATGAGCCACGATATAAAAACACGTGTCAACAACTTAAATTGGGAGTCCATTCAAGAGGCATTAGATAAGCAAGGATTTGCCAAACTTCCAGCGATTTTAACAAAAGAGGAATGTGAGTTCTTCATAGAATTGTATTCTGAGGAAGAGCCATACAGGACGACAATCAATATGACAAGGTATCGTTTTGGGAATGGGGAGTATAAATATTTTTCCTATCCATTACCTGAAATCATCCAAAGCTTAAGAGAGTCCTTTTATTTAGAATTGGCCAAAACAGCCAATCGTTGGTTGGGTTATTTAAAGAAAACAGAACAGTTTCCAGATCATCTTCAAGATTTTTTGACTACCTGTAAAGAAGATGAACAAACTAGACCGACACCTTTAATATTAAAGTATGAAACAGGCGGGTTTAATTGTTTGCATCAAGATTTGTATGGGGAAATATTTTTCCCTTTTCAAGTAGTCATTGCATTAAATTAACGAGATAAAGACTTTTGCGGTGGAGAATCCTTATTAGTAGAACAAATTCCTCGTGCTCAGAGCAGAGGATATGTAATTACTTTAGAACAAGGAAGCGCGCTGATCTTCCCTACTAATGATAGACCTGTTCTAGGTAAAAAAGGATATTACAAACACACCATTCGTCATGGATTAAGTACGGTTACTTCTGGAGAACGATACGGTCTTGGGATCATTTTTCACGATTCTAAATAACGATTACCCCTTTATTTTATCGCCTATAAAAAGCTATCGTTTTGACTAAAGATTGATCAAAACGATAGCTTCCTTTTATTGTTGGCTCCGTTAAACAACAATGTCGATCATCGGTCAAAATTATGGGAGCCTCTATATTTAGTTAAGAATGCATTGACTTTAACTTTCTACCGATAAAATTCGCAGATACAGGCGTTAATTCCATTTCTCTTGCCCAAACGGAAAGTTGACCGATATGGTGAATTTCATGGGCAATGATATGATGCAATATTTCATTTTTAGTGTATTCATCTTCATCCCAAGGAACTGTTACAAATTCATCTTGTCCATCATCTAAATGGCTCTTTAAAAATTCAACTAGTTCATATCGCAATGTGTTTGAGAGGGCTTTCACCTTCACAAGCGTCTTATAATCATCAAATTCAAATACCACGTCTTCTTTAGTCTGAATACCACGAAGCCAACTATATTCAACGTCTATAATATGAAAAAGAGTGTATAAAATACTGCCCGCTCCACCTATACGGTCTTTCACCAACTCTTCTGTTGTTAGCTGATCGCACCAGTTCAACCATTCGTCTCTAACCTGCCAATTGTACTCAAAAAAATTTTTCATTATGATCACCCCAAAGTTAAATGGTTTGTCTAATTTAGTCTATTATCTCTGAAATACATTTTTGTTGAATAACTACTGCCCAATAAATTTCGATCAACGCAGCAAATACAAATGGTGTAAGCAAGAACTGGTTAAAGTAGTTATCGAGGGAGTTCGCAGCCGCACCTTTGCAACGCTCTATCCATTGTTTCATACGAGAATGGAGACTATTGTATTTCCCCAGCCTAACAATGTGTTCCGATATAGGATGAAGACGTCCAAATCCTTCATTGAAATGAGTTTCTCTTATTTCATTTATTAGGCGACCATCGATCTCACTAAAAAAGAGATTTCAATTTTTCTTGTGAATTATGAACCTATTAAGCGATGCCTATGCGTAAAACAATCACTATTTTATTTCAAGGCTGCACATGCTCTTTTTTATTGCCATTCACAAAGTATTGAATGAGCTCCTGCTGTTCCTCTGTTGGCTTCTTTTTTCTTTCCTGATAAAACAAATCATACGCCTTATGTGTATCCCTTGTTTGAGAAACAATAGCTCCTATCGCCAGTAATTCATTAAAATAAGACCAAAATGCTTCTTTCGTTTCTGGTGTATGATGGCCCTCCAGATAAATATCTGCTTCAAATGTTTTTATTTTATGAAGCAGACGCTCTAACTTATGGAAAGAATAACTCCATTCACCACTATATACATCCGGGCTTAAACAGTCGCTTAAAAACAATACTTTTTCATTTGGTATGTAAATAATGGTTGAATCTTTTGCATGTTCACTTTCGACATGATGCAGCTCTACTGGCTGATTCCCTAAATCAATCGTTAACTGCTCCTGATATGTTTCAGCTAATAATGGGATGGTTAAATCATCGCGACTTGGCATCTCTTTTTTTATCATGTTACAGCAAAAGGCAATCTCTTCTCCTGTTTGCACACGCCTATCCAGAGCATCGTCTTCCCACGATAAGGTTTGCATCCACTTTAGCTTTTCTTGTGTTAATTCCTGCCCGATTGAATGAAATGGCAACGACTGCAAACCGAATACATGGTCCCAGTGCCAGTGTGTAATGACTACATATTTTACCGGTACATCAATTGTTTGCGATGCATCCTCTAAAAAACTTTTAGCATGCATAGGTGAGTTGCCTGCATCAATTAATAGCGCTGACTCTTGGCCTGCTACACACCCTAAATTGGGGCGATCTGTATCATGACTAAAAGCCGAGTAAAATACATTTGATGTCAGCTGATGTAACATTAAAACACATCCTTATAAAATATTTCTCCCATCGCTTTATATGAAGGAGCATCGGTATGTGCAACTGCTCCACTAGCAGCAAAGGCTGGTTTATTTAAACAAGTGAGGACTTTTCTTCATTCATAAACTCTCCCCATTTAATTATTGCTCCTTAAGTGCGGTACGCCTGAAATAGCGTTTATTTTTGGTCTGCAATTGTAATAATCATGGCAGTTGAATCTGATGCCATTGAACGGACGAATGTGACGAACCATTCGTCCGTTTTTTTGTTATAGGTAATCTCACGAATGCCTTCCACTTCTGCTTTTTCTTCTTGTTGTTCGATAGCTTTTCGAACAACGTCTTCTTCAGTTAAATCCGCTCCTTTTGGCTGGTAGGTCGGCAAAACGGTAACAAATTTGGCCCTGCCTTGTCCAGGATATGATTCAGCGATCCATCCTGATGCTTCTACATCAACACGTTGGCCGATCTTCAGCTTTTCGTTTGCTTTTGGAAAGCTGTAATTCACAGCTCCATAATGCTCTGATACTCCGCCAGTTGCAGAGAAATTATCCGGTCTCGCCTGAACCACAAGCATACTATTCGTTGATACTTTCATTATCCAGCCTCCTTCATATGTTTGTTTATAGGATACAGGTTCTTTCGGATATTCCACATCGGGATCTCCCGGAAGTGGAAGCATTCGTCCTTCCTGCGTAAAGTTCATTTTATAGTCTGCAAATTGGTCCTTCAGTTTGTCCATCTGCTCGCCTGTTAAAAAGTCGTGCCCAATTTCAATGGTCCTTGTGATTGTATCCACACTTATACTGAGTTCCACCCGCTCTGGTTCCGGCGTGGCCTCTTTCATCGGCTTGATGGCTTTAGACACTTTATACATCAAATCCCGGTTGTCCCATTCACTGTATTCGCTCTCAAACAAGTGAATATATTTAGCCAGAATTTTTCCCTCATCGACTTGTTTTTGTAGGCGGCGAGCGAGTTCCTTTGCTTTATCATCCGGATCTTTTATGCCAACCCACACACCAGATTCTTCAGCACCGGATTCCTGATTTTTCAAGTACAGAATGCCGTACTCATAAAAACTTCCGTAAATGTTTTGAATAGCATTAGTCACTGCTTGAAACTCAATGGACTGTACACCATAATCTTCTTTCAGCTCTGGTGTCACTTTGCCTAAATAACCGCCCGTCAGTATCTCATCGTGCAATGCCTTTTCATAAGCCGCAGCTCGACTCGCCGTATCATCTGTTGTTTGCTCCAGCTCTATAAACACATTTTTCTCCTGTTTTGATGATTGCTCCGGCTCTTTTGGATCTTTTGACACCGGTGACGCTGCATCTCCACAGCCAGCAAGCAATATACCTAATATCAAACTCAATATGAGTTTTTTCATGGTAACTACCTCCTTTATTTCCGTAATATAAATAAATACCCCATACACCCTTTTTTGATATAACACCGCAAGAAGGAAGTTTACAAAAAGCCCTTACTTAAATCATGTACTCTTCTGAGTTCTATGTTTCATATCACGTAAGTCTTCTACCCAACTAACCTTCCTCCTCTATAAACTCTTATCGCAGCCATCGGAGCAATATAATGATTATAGCTGCTTACTGCATGGGCTCTTGTCGCTTTTTGACGAACAGAGGATATAGAATTTTAAATTGATTTGTAGGATAATATAGGAAATTACTTTCAACTTATACACGTTGCGGCGTGTCTTTATTTTGCTCGATAATTAGCTATATAGACCCATTAAATATTACTTATAAAATAGAAAAATTTAGTTAATTAAAAATCGCTAATACGATTAGGAGCTGAGAAAGTGAAAAAGAAAGTCGCTCTACTAGTTCCCCTTCTAACTTTTAGTATTGCTACCTCACCTTTGGCACACCCTGGAAATACGGACGGTAATGGTGGACACTACTGCCGCACAAATTGTGCAAAATGGGGGCTTGAAACTGGAGAATACCACTATCACAACGAAGGCGGCGGAAGCAGCTCAGGTGGTGGCAGTAGTGATCGTTCAAGTGGCGCTGGAAGTTCTTCCTCTTCCCCATCCAATGAACCGTCCCCTGCTGAAATTGCTGCACAGCAAGAAGCAGCCGATCGTTCTAAAGGAGAAAAAGAAGGTTATGATTCCGGTTATAAAGATGGATACGCAGCCGCAACTAAGAACGCTGAAGGATCTGGCTCTGAGTCATACAATGAGGGTTATAAAACCGGATATGAGAAAGGCCATGTCGAAGGCCAGAAGAAACTCGAAGCCGAGAAAATAAAGGCTCAAAAAGAAGGAGCTGCTCTTGGCCAAAAAACAGATACTCTCTCTGTTCCAGGCAAATATACGGAAAATACTGTGTTAAAAGATGCTTTCACTGAAAGCTTTAATAAAGTGGTAAAAGCTCGTGATGAAAAATTCATCGCTAAATACTCAAAGATGGGCTATGAAGATGGATTAGAAGATATGCGCCAAACCTTAGATAATATGAAAGAAAGTTATTATCAAGCCTACGAAGACGGATTTAAAAAAGGACTGGCTGAATTTAAAGACAAGTACGTTCAAAAGGGATATAACGCTGCATTTACTCATCTTAAATACCAGGCGCCGAAGATGGATAATCCCAAATATATTAAGTGGTACAAAGAAGGATTCGAATCTAATGAAGAAGTCCAGGAAATACAAGAAGCTGGATTCGAACTTGGAGACAGTGGAGAAGACTATGTGCTTCCTGAAGAGTATAAGCACGCCGAAGTTGTTTTTAAACACTACTATGATAAAGGGTTAGAAAAACACAAAGAAGATACTGCTCAAACGGCTGCTGGTGCAGGGTTCATTGGACTTGCTTGGCTGGCCCGCCGCTTTTATATAGCTAAGAAATCAATCAGCTAAGGAGAGTGAATAAGAATGGGCATTTATAGACAAGTTTGCTACAAGGTAGAAGACGTCTTCATCAAGCTACTTGCAAAAGGAAAAGACCCGAACGAAATCGATCGAAAAGTAACAGCGTTTCGCAGTCAAAGAGAGGCCATAAAAATGGAGAAAAAGAGGCAATCCCAAGCTCAATCAGACGAAAGAAAAAGAGCTCAAGAAGCTAAACGAGAAGAAAGAGAACGGATTGCTAGAGAAAAAGCCCAACAAAGGCACCAAGAAACCCTCTCTCTTCTTTCAAACTTTGTCGCTGAAGAAATCCATAGATACACTGAGTATGAATACCGAGCTGTGGACAAACATGCAGCCTTTTTTAAATCGATAAAAGATCGAGTGTTTGAAGCGAACGAGCGTGGCATTACTTTTTTGAATTGCGAGTTTGATAAGTCTAAAACAAAAGAATATAAAGGTTATTTATTTGTCACAGATAAGCGTGTTTGGTTTGTTGCAAATAATTTATCTGTCGTTGAGAAATTCCGGTATCAAACCATACACGATGTGAAATGGTTTAAAGACGGACTAATGGAAAAAGGACTTTACATTCAATACGGCAAACGTCGACTTGAGTTTGATGAAATATTTGATAAGAACCAAATGCAACGTGTTGCTAATATTATTCTTCATCGGTCCTCCCGCTAACATACAAAGGCATTAACACACGAAAAGAAGTTGCAATGCTAGTAGTAGTGAGTTTATATATAAAATCGGCAAGTATTTAGCAGATATAGAAAATGACGAGTATATGTTGACGTACATCCTTAAAGCTGAGAGAGGAGCAAATGGATAAGGCTTTGGTGAAGGTGTACTAAACTAATCGGTCCTTATACTTTGTTTTAAACTTAAAGAATAGTAAAAAACCCCGCTAATAAATAACAAACTTAGCGGGATTCTTACTTTTGTTTATCCGTTAATTGATGCTGCGTCTCACTTTGATAGATGTGAAAAGTAGCCACAGTCCCCCTGCTGAGCCCCATATAATCCAGCAAACGTATGGAGATTTTAGCTCCCTTATTATGTTTATGACCAGGCTTTTTTTAAGAGCTGCACGCCAAGTTGGATCTCCTCATGAGAAAGGCTGCTAAAACCAAGTTTAATAATGGGTCGAACGGAGTAATTGTTGACGACATAAAGTGAGGTCGGACACACTTTAACACCATAGGAAGAAGCCTGTTTGATCAGCCATTCTTCAGAATGCTCCATGTGCACCTTGACCAATAAGTATAAACCAGACTGCTCGCCAATAATGGATATATTTTCTTTGAACTCATTTTTTAATCCTGCCGCTAAGTGTTGCATTTTCCTTCTATAAATAAGGCGCATGCGTTTAATATGGCGACTCCATTCTCCTTCTTCCATAAATTTAGCCATTGTGAGCTGGTTAAGAAGTGAAGCAGTACTTTCAAAATGACGGAATCGATCTTTATAACGATTTAATAGCGGCTGCGGCAGCACCATATAACTTAAACGGATTCCCGGAAGAAAGCACTTCGAGAAATTCCCTAAATAAATAACTCTTTGAGCATCAATTGAAGCAAGAGCAGGAAATGGCCGTTGCGTATAACGAAATTCACTATCATAATCATCTTCAATAATGTAACCCTGTATTTCGTTAGCCCAATGAACAAGCATTTGCCGCTGTTGAATCGACATGCTTACTCCGATGGGGCTTTGATGGGACGGTGTCACATAAGCTAATCGCGATTGCATCTGTCCTAATTGTGAAAAATCTGCTCCCGTCTCATAAACCGGTAAAGTTTCAAAGTGGAGACGATGGAATTGAAAAGCCTCCCTAGCGCCATCATAACCAGGGTCCTCCACTATCACACTCGGAAAATCCTCCTTCAGTATATGGCCAAGATGTATCAGCATTTGCTGGGTACTGCTGCCAATAATAATTGCCTCTGCATTTGCTTTCACTCCCCTTGATTGAAATAAATACGCAGCAAGCTGCTCCCGCAGACATACCTCTCCAAAAGGATCTCCGTATTGAAAGCTCTCCTGCAATGTTAATATCCGGTTAGCTATTCTTCTCCAGGCTTTTAAAGGGAAATGTGCTTGATCGATGGCATCTGCCCGGAAATTGACAAGGACAGGAGTTGTTGATTCCGTTTGCTGTTCATTGCGAGGGGCTGTCCCCTGCTGGAATAAAGCGGGCTCTAATTCATTTACAAAATACCCTTTTCTCCCTTCTCCGCGAATATAACCTTCTGCTACAAGTTGATCATAAGCCATTAATGTAGTGTTACGGCTTACTTGAAGGGATTCTGCAAGCTGACGGATAGTCGGCAGCTGCTCATCAGTCCGTATATCTCCTTGCTCAATAAATAATTTAAATTGCTCGTAGATTTGTTTGTATTTGGGAGAGCCATCCTTAAAGGTGAAAATAATATTTTTCATTTTCCCTTCCCTCTGACATGTATATTTATTTGATATTGTATCTTTTTTTATGTCAACTTGTATCATACTATTTTTAAAAGATTTATTTTTTGCTTATATGGTAAAAACATAACTACAAGTTGAAAGGATGTTTATTGTGTATATTCCTAAGAAATATTGTATGGATCATGATGAAGCAGTTCAAATGATGAAGTCTAACCCGTTTGCCTTATTGGTTACTGTGGATGAACATCGTCCTCTGGCTACTCATATCCCTTTGGAAATTCGAGAAGAGGAAGGAAAAATCTATGCAACTGGGCACCTTGCATATGGAAACAAGCAGAAAAAAACTTTGAACCATAATAGCGACGTGTTACTTATTTTTCAAGGACTGCATGCTTACATTTCATCCAGTTGGTATCAGTGCAAAGAGGTTCCTACATGGAATTATTTAGCTGTGCATGCATATGGAGCAGCTCGTGTCATCACTGAAGAAGAGCTGGGATCAACCCTGAACACTATGCTTACACACTACGAATCCCATAGAGAGAACGGAAGGACCTGGGATACATTTGATCCCGAGTTGCTTAAGAGCGAAATGAAGGGAATAGTTGGGTTTGAAATTGAAATCACCTCTATTCAAGCTGTAGCCAAAATGAGCCAGAACCGTAATGACAGCGATTACCAATCGATTGTTGAAGAGCTTGAAAAGTCAAAGGAGCCAGAGAAAATTCAGATTGCTCAGTGGATGCGTGAGCAACGCACAGGATTATTTAAATGATTAGCCTAATTATTATGGTTTGTTTTCTCGATGTGTTTATAGTGCGTCCCTATAACAATCAACATCAAAACTGTTATATCCCCCTCTTGGCATAAGACACATACAGTAGTGCCAATGAATAATAGAAGAAAATATCCTCCGCAGTTAAACATCTAGAAAGGGAGAATTTTTACAAATAACTTAATTGGATGAAATTAGGTTATTATAAAAGAAAGGAGGCGCCTTTATGAAAACAAAATGGTTTTTGCCCGGCATCATTCTTTTTATCGTCATAGGAGGTCTTGTGTATATGTTTATAACTAAGGATAAACGCTACTCAGTTTCTTATAAGTTACCTTCGGGCTTTAAAGGGTGTGCCATTGTTGTATACGATGCAGATGATGCACCGGCATTAGAGATAAAAGACCAAAATATTACCTATAGGTTTAATGATGAAGGAGTTCTATATACGTCTTCTCCAGCTGATTTTGGCTGGGAAGGAGAAAAAGATTCTGGTTTTCATGAGACCACTTATATTTATGTAGATGAAAAAGGAAAACAAGTAAGTGAACTCTCAACTGAAGATATCATAGGTCATAACAAAGGTTCTTATGAAAATGACAAATTCCAAATTGAATCTTTCGGAGTCAAAACTGAGGATGATGAAGATATTTGTCTAGGTAAGATTGATAAGTATATTAAAACTATGAACAACAAGTAACTAAAGGTTGTTAAAATAGTTTTTATAGCTCCTTTAACTAAGTTCATGCCTTCTATCTACCTTATTTTAACTATTCATCTTCTTTTATGCGTATAATGGGATCTTGGTCATGATAAGCTATACATACTGGTACGTCAGTATTGACGAATTGGGCAGAAGCCATAAAAGCTAAGATCGTCCGTACAATTAAATAAATAGTTACACCTGCCTCATCATCTTCCTCAAATCCACCATACTGATCGTAAATTTCACTAAATGGAGGAAGAGAAGGCCCATCTACCACTTCAATCCAATCAGCGGCCCAATCATCATCTTCTTCGCTTAAAGAGATATAGTCCGGGCACAGAAAAAAAGTCCCTTCCCAATTGTTGTCAATATCATATTCAAAATAAATAGCTGTTAGATCTTTGATAGCGGAATGCTGCAAAATCTGTTGGAATTTTTGTATCAAGGAAGCGGTGTAATTATTTAAATCTACTTGTTGGATTTTTTGGGCTATATCCTTATTAACTGTGTGCTTGCAAATTTCAAAGTATTTTTTCTCTAACTCTTTCCTATCTAAAGAAAAAATATCTCCTTGAATATCATCTAAGTAATCATAGATTAAGTCCATCTTTTCTATCTCCCTTTTTCCAATAATTAGAGTATAGCATTTCGAGGTCTTTTTGCACATGTTTACATAGGCTTCAGTAACCGTTACCGCCGACCGTTTTATTGATACAGCGCCTTCGGTATCCGATTTAAATGCCGCGATGCTTATCCCGGTGTTTGTTTAATCATACATAGAAGTACATCAACTTATAATAACAAAAGTGAAAAAAGGCTGTCAGCAAGACCGACAGCCTTAAATTATCACAATGGGCAGCTGGTTGCAGCACTTAATTTTGTTGGTGCTCTGCCTTTGCTTATAACGAAAAAGTTTGCTGGATAACAAAGAAAAAAGCACCCACTTTGGCTGCGTTACTACTATTATCCAGGTTATCTATGTCTCTTACAATGGCAGTGATTGCATTTATGGCGGCTATGCTCTTCTTCAACTCGTCTGCATCTAGGATGGCGAATATCTCTTCCGCAGTCATAGTTTTCTACAATCGTTTCATTTACTTCTCTTTCAGTTACTGGGTAAAAGTGTTCGTTTCTAATCACATGTCTGTTGACGTGAACAATTTCAGTTGGATGAATATGTTTGACTGTTTGATAGTTAGTTGTAGTGTTAACAATTGTTTCGGTTGGGCTTACTACGATATTCTCGTTATGATGGTGTCCGCAATGACCTCTTCTATTGCAGTTAAAAAACATAAAATACACCTCCCCTTTTGTTTACTATATTTTATGCAGCAAAAGAGGACTTGCCTTAGACAAATCAATTAATTTATCAAACTATTTTTTTGGCCTCTTATTCACCTTATACATAGGCAAAAGAAAAAATAGATAGTAAGCATTCATTCCCTACTAAAGGTGACTGTCACTTTGCTAGAGGCGTGAGCGCGGCAGTTACAAACACCCTCATTAGCCAGTCAGAGGCTGGGGAAACTTAACTTTTCTGCATACTTTTTTCCTTATAGGGAATAGTAATCTTAAATCCTTTAAGGAGGTTATATCCGTGAACGGAATGCAGTTGAGATTAGAAGCCAAAAATCTTTACTTGAGAGTGGCTAATGTAACTCGTGACAATAAAAGCTATGTGCTTCTAACTGCATATGATGACACTAACAATGAATTTGTATTGGAACTGACACATGAACAAGCTGGGTGGTTAGAAGATCAATTTTATACAGCTAATCGCAGGTATGAAGAGCGACTTACAAATCCTCAACCAGCAGACGAGCCTGTACACAATCCGATTTTAGCGCCAACCGATAGACAAGAACCATCGCATTGAGCAGAAGGCCATCAAACCGCACCTTGGAGAAATTCAAGGTGTTTTGTTTATAGCTGGCCAAGTTCATGATTAGTATAGTTCAATATTATTTCAAGCGTATGAGGCATAAAATTCGTGGAAAACCTTCAACATTTTACTAATAGTTGACGGGCGAGTTCATGCCTCTTTAATTCTTCACTGAAATCTGGATATTTATCCGACAACTTCTCTAAAAACCTATAAGCTGGATAACATTCAAAAAACCCCTTCTCTAAAAATTGTTTTTGATGCTTCGGGATTCTTTTCCCGGATAAAATATAACTAGCACTTCCAGCTATGACAAGAAGAAAATTATGAAAATCTTCCGTCAGCGTAATTTCATCCGTATGATAAAGCAGCTCATCCCTATGGTTTTCTTCTATTAACTTTAAATCCTCAGATGGAAAGGGTGCCACGAAATTGATTTCCTGTAATTTAGCTTTAATTTCAGCATTTGATGTTGCTTTCAATAAATATCTCCACCATTACTTATTTTTTAAAAAAAGGATGATCTTTGCCATGCTATCCAGCATCTTTTCTTCAATAAGGAGAATTAACATTCTCAACGTATAGCCCGGTAGCTTGGATCTTTTTTCGAGCGCTAGGACAATCTTTCATCGCTCCAATGTACATATAATAATCGTATCCGAAATGAACAAAAAACTCTTTTTTGTAACTTAATTTACACCAAATAACGTTGCGTAAGGTTAACTTGGCTAACTCTCTGATTTCTTGTAAAGTTACTGCTTTACCCGTCCACATTTTTTGTAAAAAACTAGCAGAACTTTGGCTTACAACCTCGTCAGACCATATTTCTAAATCGTTTAAATACACTTTATTTAAACCCATCTCTTCCATAAAAGAAGTGATCGCATTTATGTAATCCATTTCTGTTCTCACATACTCTTCTTCACTTACTTTAGTTCCTGCCTCAGAAAAACAAGTCCACTCTTTGTCATCAAGATAGGAACCTCCTTCATCTCTGTTTTCAGGGTTATATTTGGTTATCCTCCAAGAAAACAATTGATTACACACCTACTTTTTTATCTATATGATTCGGCTAGGGCAGGAAATGAGGCCATTTCTACTTCCACTCCCCTGCCTCGTTAATTAAAGAGGGGCCTGAACAACCTTACTTCTTAATATTAGAATGTTAATCATGCCCCAGCTTTTCCGTTAGTCTATCCATTAAATTATTTTAAGCACTATACAGCATTATAGTAGAGTAAAGAAGTCAAGTTTCTTCCTATTACAAAGTGAATGTTTATTTAGCATAAGGAAACATCTGATTTAAATAGTGGTTTACAGAGTAAGCGACCATGCTATGCCCTTTTGGCGTCCAGTGGAAGCCTAGCAGCGGATCCACTAAGCCACTTTTAGAAATTCTTGTATCTGTCGCATTTCCAGCTTTCAATACGGCATTTGCATAGTTATCTACGAGTTGAACCTTGTGTGTCTTAGCTACTTTTCGGATAATATCGTTATAGCTGTTCTCCCATTTGCGAAGGCCGCCTTTATCAGCATATATTTCTCTTATTTTAGGATTGTTGGCGGAATGATATTTATAATATACGCCCTCATTAACAGGCAGATTAGTCATCAGTATAACTTTAGTATGTCTTTCTTTTAACTGTAAGACCATGCTCGTAAGATTTTTTTCAAACTGAGCCTTGCTGACTTGCGGCTGTCCAGTTGTGGAATTAATCAATGCATCGTTTAGTCCGAACATCATAACAACAGCTGCTGGATTTAAGTCTAGTACATCTTTCTTAAATCTCTTTATGGCCTGGGCTGTCGTATTTCCGCTTACACCTTTGTTGACCACACCTGCAACGTTAGGCCAGTTGTGAGTAGGATACTTCGGGAACTCTTTGGGCAAATATGACCCAGACGTATTACTGTCTCCAAAAGCAACAACCCGATCAGTTTTTATTGTAGCCGCCTCTATATTAAACGGCACACTGGAAATGAGAATTCCTACTGCGGCCATCCCGGATACTAGCCATTTTTTAACCTTGTTCATTTCAATAACCCCCAATCTATGTATGTATACATCATACCATTCATTCCTTTACTTGGGAGAATAAAACAATAGGAAGATCACTGGATGATAGCGACACATACCTAGCGGGGTGTTTCACTTGTTTTCCATTAGTATAATTATGCGATCCAATCATTACAATTAATGTTAAAATAGATATAATCAGGAAATAAATTTTGAGGAGCTGGAGATATGTTTGATGTAATGTACTATATTGGGTACTACTTCTCTCCTTTTTTATGCGTAGTATTTATTCTTAGCTCTATTTCGTTGGCTAAAAAAATTAGAGATCGTCACCCAAACACATCCCGCACTACTTTTCTTGTAACACTATCTTTCACTTTGCTATTTTGTTCGCTTTGGTGGTCAGCTACCTTTTTTAGATGATGCCTACTACTATCACTCAATTTAACGATAGTCAATTACCCTCCCCTCAAGAAAAGCTGAAGATAGGATTAATAATCATTTTACTGTCGCTTTTTGCATCTACTTCTCCTCAACAGCTTTCAGCATGAAACCGCACTAGGGGGCACGCCTTCATAGGAAGAGTGCCCCCTAGTGTTTCTGACTCCTCACAATCCATGCAGCGATAGTCAATCATTTTGCACGCTCCCCACTTTCTTCCTCATCATGCTTTCGTCGGCAATCCCCTCATCATCCGGATGACATGTAAACAAACTCAAGATATGAGGATACTTCTTCTCAAACAGCTTCCGCTTGATTTTAAAGACTTCAGTTTCTGCTCCCTTGATAGCTATCACTTCAATACTTCCGTCCTTGTGATGCACTTCAAAATCAGCTGCATATTCAATTTGCTCATGCAGGACCCCATTCTTCGTAAAAGCTTCTTGCAGTAAGTACCTTGGCTGCGTCCGAAAAAAGAGAATCTGATCGTTCTCCTGTATCCGTTTCAAATTCTCATAATAGCCCGCTTCTGATTTGCTGCCGAAAGTGATGCCATCGATTATTACTTTCTCGTTGCTGTCTTTCGATTGAACTGTCATTAACTAACTTCCTTTCCCGCCAGATGCTTCGCTTCTTCAAACTGCTTCCGAAACTCCGCTTGTTCCTACCCATGAATTTCTTCTGCCTTTGGTCCACAGATCGGACAAGGTTGCATAGACATCAAAGAATCGCTGCCCCCTTTATCAACATATGTTCCACGGTATAGCCTGCATGTCATCGTTTTAATCTCCAATCCACTCCTTCTGCCTCTAGCAGGTATTTTCCGCATTCTCCATTGAGCCGGCTTGCCGCTGCGTATCCAATCCTGCCAGTGGGCATTTCACTTTGTTTGCCTGGTGTCAGTGGAGGTTCATTCTAGCAAGAGCAGACTTTGATTACAGCCGCCAAGATGACACTTTTTATAGGCATTTGTTTAAAATCGAGACGCACTATTTTATAAAAAGATAAACCTGGATGTTGACCGAATTGCTTTTAAATCAACAGTTCAAACTAGGTGCTTGAAATAGAAGATTGACGTTTGAAACCTCACCCGCTAATATATTAGGTATCTAACATATTAGCGGGTGATCTTTTGTCTCTATATAAACAGGTTAAGCGTATTAATGAAGCTGAATATACAATAAACCGTTTGATATACAAACAGTATAAGCAATATTTAAATAGCGGTATTACAACTCAACAAGCGGTGGTCTTGGATATTGTGTACTTAGCCAAACGGATTACGGTCGGTGAAATTGCGATGGAAATGAATATTAGCTCTAGCGCAGTAAGCCAATTAATAGCGAAATTGGAAAAGAATAAATTTATCAAACGAGAAATTAATCTCCAAAATCGACGTGAAGTATTTATAACGTTAGATGAAAATGGATTGGAGTATTTTTCGAAGCAAGATTATGTAGAACGGCAAATCGCAGATAAAGTTTACAGCAAACTTTCATCAAATGAGTTAGATGAATTAGAGCGTATTGTTGAAAAATTAAAGAGTATTGCGATGAAGGAATTATAAAGATTTCTTCACATCCAATATGTTAGATATCTAATTTATTTAGGAGGCTAATCAGTGGAAGATTTACTTAAAAATATCGCGTTTAACGGTGCAGTTTATTTTGAAGCAAATGGACAGATTAAGGAGTATTATCATGGTTATCAAGAACTCGCAAAAAAGCAGCTCATTAACAAAAATACACAATTTAATGTAGCATCATTAAGTAAAATGTTTACAGCAGTAATGACGTTCCAACTAATCGAAAAAGGACAGTTGCGGTTAGAAGATAAAATGACAAGTTGGTTTCATGCACCTCATTTTACAGAAGTAACGGTAAAACACTTGCTTACACATACATCTGGTATTCCAGAGTATATCGCAGAAGGTGTAACAATAAGTGTGGAAACATTTATCGAAGCAGTACAGCCACAATATGCGCCAAATGAGCATTGGTCTTATAGCAATACAAATTATGTGTTGCTTGCAAAAATAATTGAGGAAATAAGCGGTTTATCGTACGAAACGTATTTACAAACATTTATTGCAGAGCCATTAAATCTAACCCATACAACAACTCAGCCTCTAAAACATTGGGAAGCGCATGGTCAAACATATGATTATGAGCATCAACAATATAGAAAGGTTCATGATGACCCCTATTCACCCGAAATTGAAAAATATAGTGATGGATATGGGGACGGCGGCATTTATACAACAGTAGCAGAGATGGCAACGTTTTTAAAAGCATTTTGGCAAGGTCGGTTCCTTAGCAAAGAAACTGTGGAATTCATGTTAACACCAACAGAATCTGCTGAGCATTATGGCCACGGCTTTATCATTCAGGATGAGTGGATAGGTCATACAGGCGGATGGATTGGTTGCTCTGCACAAGCCTTTATTAATAGATCAACCAAAGAAGTGATTGTGTTAGCGACGAATCAAGAAGTATTTCCGCAATATGAACAAGAAATTATGAATTGCTTAATGGGAATTCAGCATGCTGTAGAAGCCCCCAAACATGTAGCCATCTTACCAGTGACTAATAAAGATGATCTTACGGGTCGATATGAATTAGCAGATGGACTTGGCACAAGATTTACGATTGAAAAGGGTGTACAATTTATGATTTCATTTGAACATCAGTTGTCTGTGCCACTTTTTAAAGTAGATGAATCGTATTACTGGGTACGCAATACGATGAGTTATCTAGATGTTGCGAATCATTTATTTATCGATGAAGGTGTGGAAGTACCTTATCAACCAGTCGATTGATCTAGTCAGGAAAGTTATACTTGCATGAACAAATCAAAAAAGAGCGTGCAAAAGCCCTTAAACAATTTTAAAAATGGATAGTTTCATCACAATGTCCCGAAACCATTTCGATGTTTTCTTCCATTTGCTTCGTTTTGAACGTCCGTATTTTTTTCATCCATTGTAAAGAACCATTTTGATCAATCTTTTTTCAAAATGGCTTCTTTTATTTATCGCAAAAGGCAGTTGAATCTGGCGAGTACATACCGCCTAAAAAATGTAGGTTGCCGATTTTACAGAGAAATGGAAAGAGAAAAAAACTAGGAATCAAAACACTAACCGAGCGATTAAACCTTATAAGGAGCCGCATCGACATTTCTCTCTTTAATAAGTCGAAGAACCAGCTGCCTTCTCTTCCGTTACTTGAACAATGGAATTAACGGCCCGAACCATTTCTTTTGAACCGACAGCTACCTGCTCAATAGCTGTAGACACCTTTTCAGCCTGGCTCGCTACATTACTTATAGATTGGTAGATATGCTCAAACGATCCGCCCGCTGTTTCAACCACTTCGATTCCTTCGTCATAGAATAAAAGATTCCTGCCAAATCACCAAGAGAAAATCAAGCTTAGCAGCACTGGTTCTATTCTTTCAAGCCAGTGCCTGACCCTTGCTGGAAACAATTTTGTTCTTCTTTCACTTTCCCCAATCTTTCTTTTCCTGCCATACCGCAAGTTTTTTCGGCTATCTTTAAGAATGCCTTATACACCAATGCCCAGCTTTCCTTTAAAACCTCTACTTTTGAAAGAGGTCTATCATTTATCTATTCAAGTCTAATGAAAACACCCGCACAAAGGAGCTTTATCACATCCAAAATACCAAAACGACCACCTGCGTCCCAGAGGTTGGATACAACGATTGAACGGCACATCTACCAATTATGTAAATAATTACAGGACTTAGACTTAGTGTCAGGCAGCAAAAAGCATTCAACATCGGCGAAATGAAGTCGCAATAAACGATGTGATAACAAAAGGAAAAACAATTCCAATTATAGAAAAATATGATACACTTACACTATCTAAAGGGATAAGCATTTATTTCTTAATAAACAAGATATCTGTTTTTATTTATACCCGCATGTCAGATAGCCCCCAATGCTCCATTTCGGCGATTGTACAAAGGAGAATTTACAATGAATATAAGAACAAATAGATTATGGATACGTGAATTTCAAGTTAATGATTTGGAAGCAGTATATGAATATACCTCGAAGCAGGACGTGATGAAGTATATCCCCGATGGCGCACATACGCGAGAGGAAGCGAAAAAATTTATCAACAAAAACATAGGTGCTCACGCTGAACACTTTCCTGTTATAAAAATAGAAACAAATACCTTAATTGGACATATAGCCTTTCATAAATACTTTGGCAATCACACCTATGAAATTGGATGGGTATTCAATCCCTCTTTTCAAAGAAGAGGATATGCTACCGAAGCAGCCAAGGGAGTCTTAGAATATGGTTTCAATAAACTGAACTTACATCGGATTGTTGCAACGTGTCAGCCTGAAAACACACCATCATACCGAGTAATGGAGAAGATCGGCATGAGAAGAGAAGGATTTTTCAAGAAATGCATCCCGAATGGAGATGATTGGTGGGACGAGTATTATTACGCTATCCTGAAAGAAGAATGGGAATAGAATATATAAAAGCACTTTGGAAACACCTTTTTATAGATGTTCCTGTTAAAGGCATTAGTTTCAAAAGGAATATCCAACAGATGGTTGGCAAAGATCCCTTCCTTGCTTATGAGTTGGAGCGTGACCGTGATAAAGATACTTGGGCTTGTGGAAAAATAGGCTTGTTTGAAATGACCCCATTAAAAAAGGACAGCAATTGTCCTTTTTCTATTTTCTTTAGCCTGTTTAATATAAAGAATTAACCTCTTTTTACCTCTATTATGCGAGGACTTTCATAAGAAATGATATCAATTATATGATTTAAACAAGGAACCTGATAATGAACAAAACTCTCTTCAGAGAAAATATCCTCTGCAATGGTCCCTAGTTTAACAAAATCCAAATATCTTGATTTCGTGTACATCCTAAAAACTTCCCCTTGATAGACTTCATAATCATCCATGACAGTAAAAGACTCGTTTGTTACCGTATAAGAAACATAAGAATCAAAGTCCAGCTGAATAATTGGTAAATTATTATCTACTTCAAGAGGACTGATTTCAGTTATATATTTACCTGCATGAACCCCCTCGCTTTCCTCGCTAATGCTGCATCTATCGATAAGTATTCTTAATGAGTTCTCGAACGGTTCCAACAAGGTATTCAGGTAAACATAACCTTTCCAGTCCATTAATTCCCTATAATCTATTGCTCCTTCCCCCTTTCCTTCATGTCTTTTCATTCTATATAAATAGTGACCACAAGGAAGGAATGATTTATTTTTTATTTCTATTCGATAATGGGACTATCTCGAATGACTCTTCCAATTGATGTGCTGCTAATTCCACTAACGATCCGTCTTCTAATACAAGAAAAAGCATGACCCCTTCTATTGGCTCTAAATGCCTCAGAAACAGCCTCGTGTTTTTGCAGCGAAGATTTATATCGTTCTGAAATAGAAAGTTGTCCAATTCTTCAAAGCCTTTGATATTACTTAATGTCAATGCCAGCCTCCCCTTTACATAATTTAATAGAACTATTTCTATAAATAATTAGAAATTCCTTCTATTTTTTCTTTTTAATCCCTATCGTTAGTGGTAAAATATACTTATTAATAATCCAGTACCAGACATTGAAAATCCAGCAAGAGTTCTCTTCCTCACTGTCTCTTCACCAATGATGAAATCGGCTGGTTCAATATAGAATACAACTGCCTCGCCGTCCCCCGCATGAACATCAAACTGCTTACCGATATTACGTTTTTCCTCAGAAGAGCATGAGTAATTAATGCTCGTCCCATGTATGACTCACCTCCTGCTAACGAAAAAATATTTCACTTTTATCTGCAACAAAAAATGACTAATGACCCATAAACCTATTTACCATTTCCTACCAAAAAGGTATAATTTACCTACCATATAGAAAGGGGTTATATAGTTGAACAAACGAATTTTCATTAAAAGCTTAATAGCCTTTATTTTAGTTTTATCCGCAGTATTGCCCTTCAATGGAATATCTTCTAATGCAGCAACAGCGAGTAAGGGTGGGTGGGTAAGTATCGATAGCGGCTCCCTTACCGTTAGAAGTGGACCAGGCACAAGTTATAAAAAAGTGGGGTCGTTAAAAAACAATGTTTCAGTAACTGTATATTCACAGACTAAAAACGGCTGGTCTCAAATTGGTTATCAAAAGAAAAAAGCATATGTGGCTTCCCAGCACCTTAGAATGTATAGCTTTCTACAGGACAAAACGAAAATATACACCTATAAATCAGAGGGAAAATACCATAAAACTCAGTACATAGGTAAACATTATGGTTGGGATGAATGGAGCAGCGAAGATGGCAGTTATATTATGAAGGAAGATAGCAAAGGTCTATATATTGGTTGGCCTCAGTCAGATTATTTCACAGAGCTTTCTTATCCTTTAAAAGTCGGGAAGCAATGGGCGGATTGGGAAATCAGAAAAAAAATCACATCAATAAATGGCACTTTAACTACGCCGGCAGGAACTTTTAAAAATGTAGTTACCGTAAAATCAAGTGATGGCTATACCACTTACTACGCTCCAAATATTGGATTTATAAAATCAGTTTCTAATGGCATGACAATGAGTGAATTGACTAACTTGAAAAAGAAATAAGTACTGACTAAATCAATCATTTACTAGAATGGCTTAAGTATCAATTAGAGCCATTCTTTTTATTAAGTACTTCATTCCTCAAGAACCTGCCTCCCTATTTCTTCTCTACCCAATTAAGGTATAAATATACAGACCATCCAATGGATTCCTATTATATACTTCAATTAGAGGCGATCAAGAATAAAAATGCTCTACTATGGAGTAAGAATAGAAAAGGAGGTACTTATTCGGAGACTTTCGAGAATTCACACTTAAGGCCGTTTGTAAAACTAATTAGACTTCATTTCTTAAAGGGGAAGGGAGAATGTCGTTTGAACTTAAAACATGAGAAACATATGAGATCAAACGCAGCTGGTAAAACTTATTTGACTAAAGGATGGGGCTATGTTGCAGCTCTTGCCCTGCTGCCGTATGCCATTTTAAAATCGCTTTGGGCCTGGGGATCAACGGTGGGACTTACAACAAAACAAGCTGTGCAAGATGTAGCGGGGTTCGGTGATACATTAAAGGAAGGCCCTGCTTTTCTATACACGTTATACACGATTGGCATAGACTTTACAGCTATCCTGGCGATACTGGCCTCTTTATTTGCTTTAGCGTTCGTGACTTCCTGGGGGGAGAAACTGCCCAAACCGTTATTAATCATATCAGGATGGTCAGTTGGGGTGTTGACTGTTCTAATTAGCTTCTTAACAGCTCTTCAATTTTCGGGCGTGCTTCCAAAAGGATACGCCGAAGGATTAGCCAGTTGGGTGTATGTGGTAACGTACGGAGGATTGTTCTTATGGGGAGTCACTATATTTATAGCGACTCTGGCGTTTCAGCATCGGATTAAAAACAAACAGCCCTCCTAAATAGGCAATAATCTACAAAAGCCCGATTTCTCCATTTTAATGTTGGGAAATTGGGCTTTTCATCTCTACTTCTCATACAAATATATAAAGAGAATGTTTAGTATAACTTACCTTTTGTTAATATCATTGCTTTTCCGCCCACCACCACTTTTGGGTTATTTTTATGAATTCATTTTGTAATGATATTTAACCCGCTGCTTCTTTTCATTGCTCCTTCAAATTATCAGTTAAGCATAAACTTCAAAATTATAGAAATACCCTTTATGTCAGCACCTAAATAAACGAACACAAAGGCTGCTAACCCTGTTAATTCTTGTTAGTGCAAGCGGCGCTTCTTTTTTCTGCTCATTTTATGTCTGCTGCGCATGATTAACGATCTATGCCCTAACCATTATTTTTTTCAATTTTTTGTATATTTTTAAAAAAATCTATGTTATGGTTAACTGGAAGGAAATACAATTTATCGGGACCTTCCAGACTTTTCTTAGTCAACCTCCCTTTAGGTTAGAAAGGGGGGGAAGATAAGATGTCTTCAAATCATATAAACATAATGTTAAAGACCTTGAAACAATATGAAGATTGTGAAATAACATTAAAATTTAGTAATGATTACCATACCCCTATATTTACTGTCTGCTATTTAAACAAGTTCTTTTGTATTTGTTAACCTAAAAGTGAACCACCATCGCAATTGAAAAGTGAGCCACCTTATATGAAAATAATCCTAGCTTGTAAGAGTTAGGGGGATAT
>NZ_MWMM01000021.1:0-36936 GCF_002189605.1 Pseudobacillus badius | reverse complement strand
ATTTTAGAAACAAAAGAATGGCTAGAAAACAGCCAATCTTAGTGGCTCAATTTTTAATTAATAAATGGCTCACTTTTCAGTTGCGAAATACATTCGTCCAAACAAGATAGGTGAATAAATCTTTTTAGTTTTTAGAAAGCTAAAAAGAGGTGATATTTATGAAAAAATTGGCTGTTACATTGATAGTAGCAACGGTATTAGTAATCACTGGCACATCTGCCGCTTCTAAAACAATAAACGAAACGGATACTGAGTTATGTGAAACACTGAAATATGCACTGATCAATAGCCTAAGAGAGCCAATAGACAAAGCCATCAATGAAATATATAAGGATGATCAAGAGGCGCCGGAAGGCCTTTCATGGGCTTCATTTCAGACAGAAATCTTGAAGATCAGACAGCTCGATGGAATTGGCGGCACATATGAAATCACGTTCAAGGTTAACCCTTACTACCGTGCGCATATCACTTATGGGGAAGATAAAGTCGTGGTAAATTCAGACGGAGAGCTGATTGGTTATAAACACTTGAAAACCTATCCTAAAGTACATTTCAACTAGCTGGAGCTTTTGGCAAGCATGGCTTTAGAATAAGGATGGTTTTAACTGATTGGGGCAACCTATCCCTAAATATAATTTAGGGTGATAAAATTGAAAAAAAGTATTCCTTTTTTAGTGCTGTTTCTATTCAGTATCTTAAGTTTTGACACAAATAATGGAATAGCCTATGCACATTTAAACGATACACCGCCGCCTCTTGAGGAAGTATATACTCAAATTGGATTTACAACTGTTCACGAGGCAGTGATTGAATTTGAAAACCACTTTAAGAACGATGTAAAGCTGCCGCTTAAAATGCCTTCTATTCCTTTCACTCATATGTTCGGACGATTTTGGGAAGACAAGGAACATAGTATCAATGCCTCTTTAGAAATAGAGTTTATTAATGAAAAATCACCGATAAATCATTATAAAATTAATATTCGCCCTCTCGAAAATAAAGTGGTATCTACAAATAGAAGTCATCAAACAGTCTACACGTTAAAAGACGGACAAAAAGCGATTTATATTGCTGAAAGACATTTCCGTTTCCTTGTATTCGAAAAAGACAATTGGCAGTATATACTGGGAATCAATAAAGAACTAGCAAACAAGGTGACACCAAAAGTATTAGTGGAAATTGCCGACTCAATCGATTAGTAAGTAAAAAATGGCAGGCGGGTGGTTACTATATTATCCGTTGGTAGAGATATTTAAGTGGTCATATGGTGGAGATAATACCTGTCTCTTGGCTTACCTGATAAGCTAAGATGTGCAGATAAATCTCTGGTCTCTTGCAGGATCCATTCTTCCGGAAGGGATGGCAGCTGGTTATGCAAAGGTCCAGCTGGGTAAGAAGCTGAAAACCTTGTGGAATTAATGGCGTATAAAAGACTGCATAGAGAATCTGGAAAGAAGACACAAAAAAACTTGATCGGCAAGGGGTGGGGAGACTCCGGAACTTCCTGCTTGTGGGGTTATGTGGACTAAAGGTGTAATGGAGTATTCGTGTGAACATTTTGAATCCTTTTAAGTTAACGGTGTAGGTTATTATAAAAAAGAGATACCTCTGAATGGAGTGAATGAAATATACTTGTCCTTGTTGTGGTTACAAGACCCTAGACGAAGAACCGCCAGATACATATGAAATTTGTGAAATATGCTTCTGGGAAGATGATGGAGTACAGTTTCAGGATCCTGATTATGAAGGTGGAGCTAACGAAGTATCACTAAGACAGGCACAACATAATTTTATAAAATTTGGAGCTTGTGATAAAGGTAGTTTGAAATTTGTAAGACACCCCAATAACTCTGATATAAAGGATAATAATTGGCAGCCCCTATAGGCTCAACCAGCATCAAAAATTAGCTAATTAATTTTTAATGCCTATACTTGTGGTGTTATGTGAAATAGAGGTGTATAGAGCATTTATTTAATTCTTTAGGATATTTTTAACTAACGAAAACTAATCATCTCTTCCATTTTTTTAACCAAGGTTCAATGATGTTATCAAATAATTTAATCCCAATGTAAATATCCAATATAGCAAGTATTAAAGTAATAACTAGCATGCTTATACCAGTATCATCAAGGGTAATAATGGGTTTTAAAAGTACGAAACCAACAGCCAGAAGAATAGGACCTGTTATAGAAATCCAACCTATCCCAAATAAAAAATATATCAATTTTATTCACCTCTTTTAAATAAATTCATCTGCCCCGTTACTTTACCCCCTTATGGAAAGCACAAAAGAGAAGAAATTTATTTTCTAGAAACAGTTAACTTCCTGTATCGAGTGTTATTTAAATCAAAAGAGCATTGAGACTTCTCAATGCTGTTTTACATTAGGTCAAATTCTGTTATATCCGGCAGAATAAAAGTGCAGACTCGAGCAATGATTTTGTGCAGAGGTCAGCACTTTTTTAGTGCCATAAAAAAAGACTTGCCAACCATCTCAAGTCCCTCTGCTGTATAGGTGTCGAATCCAACAGTGGAGGTAAGAGAGGAATGCTAGCAATGTCTGATATTAAGTGTATCAAATTATTAAGAAATCAAAAAGGGCTTTCGATCTCAAAGATAGCCGAAACACTGCACATTAATTGGCGTACAGCCAAGAAATATGCGATGAAGAACAGATTCCAGTTCCGTCTGGCTGCCCTAAACGAGGCATGGTGTATGAAGAGAAATCATACCTTCTTGTATTCCCAGATCAGCCTTACTCTGTGTTTAAAGAAGCAGCCGTCAAATTTAACAAATACAATGAATTTTTACTAGATGATTACTTAATCCACGTCCCTAAAGCCAAGAACCATGTGCATCTGCGCTGTTTAAAAGAATGGAATCGTTTCAAAGTGATCAGCCATGAAGGGGAAACTCTGCTTGAGGACTACCGTCCCTATAGGAAGAAGCGCCGTCTTCTGCCGTGGAATGATATTCTAAAAGGATGGCTGGAAAAAACGCGTTCTATTCATGATTCGCGGTACTTCCCTTATTTTCCGGGTCGTATCAGTGAGTACCTTTCTGTTCCGTCTATTGAGCTGCGAAGGCGCCGAGTAAATGAACTACTTAATTTATTGGTGCAGTACGACATCCAAAAGATTCATGATGATTTTTATCATCTGATTCTTCAGGAAGGCCAGGAAGATGCCCGTCATCCTTATGAGATTAATTGGATAGAGTATGATGCGCTTCAGCCTTCAGTAAAGGAGGGAAAAGCCCATGAATGAACAAGTGGATCAGCTGTGCAAACATCTTCGCTTAGCCTACATAGCAGATATATACGAAGAAATACCATTTGAAAATCCAACGGATTCTCTCTTACAGCTTCTAAAGATTGAAAAAGACGGAAGAGAAAAAGCGAAAGCAGAGAGGAATATTAAAAAAGCCCGGTTTCTGGAATATAAAACATTGGAGCAGTATAAATGGCACAAAGCTATCTGTCTCCCTTCCCGGCTGGATCGTCAAGAATTAGAAAGCCTTCGGTTTATTGAACGAAAAGAAAACCTTATCCTGGTGGGAGCACCTGGCACCGGGAAAACCCATCTTGCTTCAGCACTCGGCCGAAGAGCTTGTGAAAAAGGATATGACGTCCGTTTTTACCGCGTGGCTCATCTTGTGGAAGAGCTGGAAAACACTTTGGCCTGCGGCAAATGGGCATCATTTCGCAAAAAGCTGGATAAAGCAGATGTTATTATCTTAGATGAAATGGGGTATCTGCCTTTTGGAAAAGAAGGGGCGGAGCTCCTGTTTCAGCTGATTACAGAGTGTTATGAACAAAAGAGCTTGATTTTAACATCAAATCTTGAGTTTAGCCAATGGAATAGGATCTTTACCGACTCACGGCTGACCGCCGCATTAGTCGACCGGTTGATCCATCACGCTCATATTATTTCATACACGGGAAGCAGCTACAGACTAACTAATGCCTTATCCAAGCGTACCTAAAAAATAGAAATATCTGGGTGGCAACCCTCCGTATTTTTCTCTGCAATTCTCTGTACTTTTTTATTGCCAAATACAATAGCCAAAGAACTGAAGGAAAACTCCCTTATTGAAAATCACCAAAAACGCTCGTTTTCGGTGAAAATTTGTTTAGAGTAAAGAATTTGTAGTTGTAAATATTATTAAATCCCTTAACGTATAGTTTTCGTGTTTTGTCGGCGAGACCCCTTTATAAAGCTCTTTCTCATATTTCATTATTCAACAATCGGGCGCGATTGTTGTAGAAAACATAGACTTTCAAACGACTTTATTCTTACATCTATGAAGTGTAAATTAGCAATCACAACAAAAATTAAACATCTTTATTTTTATACCGTCCATAAATATGGACGGTATAATGCGTATTTGAAGCTTCAAAATTAAATATCTTTATTGTCACGTAACACTTTTCAATACGCAAATATATACAAAATTAGTTAATCCAATGAGAAGGTCGATGTATATGAGAGGGTAATGTTGTCTTTACATCACCTTTAGCCGAATTAATTTGCATTTGGGTCAAAAACATACTGGTGGACAGATCAGCGCCACTGAAATTAACATCTCGCAAATCCGCACCAATAAAATTGACTGCCCTTAAATCCGTATTTCTCATATCTGCGGCAATCAAATAGGCTCCCCTAAAATCAGTTGCTCTTAAATCTTTTCCCTTTAACTTTTTACCCATCCAATCAGCTCTGACATGGTTAAACTCTTTAATTTTTCGAAGACTAGGCATTTTATCGATTGTATTTCTCCTAACGAAATCACTCGCTGAAGTAAGCAGTTCATTTAAAGAAAATCGATACATCACCAAATCAAGTGACAATAAATTATCTGCGTCCAACTTCGTTAAATCCTGCAATTCCTTTAACTGTTTTCTCAATTTATCAGCTAAATCATCGGGTATATCGTAAGACAGAGCTTCTGCCACGTACGCTATCATTTCATGTATTTGCTCCATGATGGGAAACACTTGAAACATTTTCTTCCCAATGTCAGGACTTTCTCGCCAACTCTGACCGTTAAAAGTAACTTGAGAAACGACTTGTCCAGCACCCAAACAATCAAATACTGTACAGCCTTTGAATCCTTTCTCCCTCAACTGACTATGAATTTGGCAGCTATAATCAGACTGCAGATTGATACAAGGAGTACCTGCCGGTTTGTTAATCGAAAAATCACTTGATGCTACAATATTAAGTGCTGTGCAACAAAGTCCAAAGCACTTCGTACAATCGGCTGTTAAACTTTCTCTAATATTTTTGGCTGTTTTATTAACCATTTTTCTACCTTCTATCCTTTAGTTAAAAAACTTTTGAATTTATTATACAACACCTAAAGAATCTGGCCTATTTGTTGAACAAAAAAGACGTGGCTTAAATAAAGCTAATATACTTTATCTATTAAAACTACAAGTTACTAAGCAGGGCATTTATGAAATTGATAAACTCGAAAGTCTTCCAGAAGAGGAGAAAATTTCAGATCCTGACGAGGATAAAGAACTTGGAAGTCCAAAAAATGGACACTAATAAGACTGACTTTAAAGAGACTGATTTTAAAGAAGAAGAGCTTGTAAAATTTCTTGTAAGTAAAAATCATAAAAAAGAAAACGCTGAAAAGTTTTTTGCTCGTTTAAAAGAAAAAACAATTAACGGGTATACATACGATGATATATTAACTGCTGTGGAAAGATCATTAAATGATTGTCAAAAAGCAATTTGTGATGAACCTTATATTTGGGCTGTCGGAAAACTTGAGAGATTGCTAGAAGCAAAAGTAAAAGGTAAAAAAGACTCAATTGTTTCTAATTCTGCTAAACAGCCTAAAAGTAAAAAGATAATTCGGGAAGAAACGCTGCCTGATTGGTTTTATGAGTTAAAAGAAGACGAACGCAAAGAAAAAAGGAGGACTTAAAAACGATTCAAAAGAAACCTATGGAAGAGCAAGAGTTAGAGAAAAGGAGAAGAGAGCTGGAAGAGCGTTTAAAAAACAGACGCAAACAACATCAAGTATTATGATAACGAATTAGTTACTTTTTCCCGCAAACAACAATAAATTATATACGAAATATTTGTTTGCGGGAAAAAAATAATGTTAAAAACGTCTGATTTTGTCGAAATTTGTCTAATTTTACATATAATGTAGAAAGGATAAATCAAAAGTTGTATGATAATGGACATGGTAAGACTTCTATTCTTTTGAAAATTTAAGAAAGGACGTTTTTCCAATGGAACTAGCAAAAGAATATCGTGTTAAGCAAACATCATTTAAACAAAGTCAACAGGTAAAAGGACAACCAAGAACAGATATTGACCTAAGAGACTTGATCCAAAAACTAAAATTGGAGATACAATTGATCCGTACTTAATACTTAAATACTATTCTCTTTTTTTCATCATTCTCTGAATGAGTATATATTTGATGGCTTCCTCAATCTCTGCTTGTGTGGCTTCTCTGCCATCTATAATAAAACGATAATTTTTCGTTAATTCTTCAGCAGTTATATATGGATTGTTGTTAATCTTTTTTATCAAGTCAGTTTGATTTCTTGAATAGGTTACTGGATCATTAGTTCGGGTTAGCAAAAAGTCAATAGAAATGTTAAGCGTGTCTGCTATTGTTTTCAATGTGTCCATATCTGGTTTCTTCCTATCTCGTTCAAAATGGGAGATAGCCGACTGATCTAATCCAATAGCGTTTGCGAGTTCTCGTTGAGTCAAACCCTTTGTTTTTCTAATATATTTTAGTCGCTTTCCAAAGGTATTTAAGTTATCCATAAATGCGATCCTCCTTCCATTCAATTTTATACGTTTTATCTCCATTAGTCATATTTTCTCCGAATTTTAATGACCATATTCAAAAAAAATTGACAAAATTACTATTGGTCATTTATTATTAAGTTATATATGACCAATGATAATAAAGGAGGGGGATTTATATATTTTGATGCAGTATAGAAAAAATGAACGACTGATTAAACTTCGGAAGGAAAAGGGATTAACCCAAAAGAACTTAGCAGATGCTTTAAACATGAATCAAAGTATGATTTCCTGTGTTGAGACAGGAAAAAAAGAATTCGGAAAAGAAAACAAAGTTAAAGTTGCTAATTATTTTGGCGTAACAGTAGAATATTTGTTTTATGAACGTTACATGAATGAAACTGCATAGTCTCATTTATAACTTTAAAATATAATATTACCAATGGTCATAAAAATTGATTTGAAGGAGGTTTGATTAATGGCTCATACAGCAGCAGAATTCCTATCAGATGACATAGAGGCAGTTATTGAAAATGTTTTAACAAAATGGATAGAGCCGTATTATTCAATGAAATTGAAGTCAGGAGTATACAACCCGAAAGTCACCAGTACAATTTCTGATATTCCTTCTTCGCCAAACAATGCTTTTCATAGCAGTACTGAAAGTTTGGTGATTAATAAATTAACAGCAAAAGAGTGGCTTATTTATTTTCATACAAAACTAGGCACTTTACCTGAACAACATCAACAGATTATTGAAAAAAAGTATTTAAGAAGACGAAATGATGGAAAATATATGTCTGATCATAAGGTTTATTCTGATTTGCATTTAAGTAGGACGGTTTATTATATCCGACGAAAAGAGGCTTTATACTGGTTGGGACTTGCCTTAGAAAGTGAAACAAATATGGAAGGAATCTGAATAATTCAATATACCTAGAAAATATTACAAAATATGCTATATTATTAGTTAATTAGGTGTTTGACCGGAACTATTATCAGTCTTTTGGGAGGGTACTTTAATGAATAAAACATCAAAATTTATTATCACTAGTTTTCTAGGAGCAGGCCTTGCGCTTTCGCCAATCACAGAGAACGTGATAAACATTCTTGATTCCAAAAACGTTGCAAAAGTAGAGGCTGCAGCTGCCACTCACAAAAAATTCAAAGACGTGGCGAATGATTCTTTTGCATTTGAAGCTATTGACGAATTAACCAAGAGAGGAATCATTAGCGGTTATAAAGATGGCACGTTTCAGCCTAATGGAACCGTCACACGAGGGCAATTTGCGGCATTCTTAGTCCGGTACTTAAATCTGCCAGATGCAGATAGTAAATTTAAAGACTTACCGAAGTCTGCAGCATTGTACAAAGATGTGAGTAAAGCAGCTAAGGCAGGAATTATTAAGGGTGATACCAAAGGATATGTAAAAGCCCATGAAAAAGTATCAAGAGCTGATATTGCTGTTATGATTGATCGTGCTATGCAGCTAAAAGGGAAATACAATGAAACGACAGAATTGAATTTTAAGGATAACAACTCTATTCCAGCTTATGCAATGGAATCCGTTAAAAAAATGACAAAGTATGGAATCATTCAAGGAAAAGGAAATAATACATTCGCACCAACTGAATATGCAGATCGAGCAGTTTCAGCTGTATTTGTACATCGTATGGCAGAAACCATAGAAAGTCAGATTGAGCCTCCTTCTAAACCACCTGTGACAGATGATGATTATTACAAATGGTCATATGAAAAAATGAAACAGGAAGTAGGAACACATGTATTCCAAATTCGTGATGAGTTTACAGGTAAAATTGTAACTGTGGACGTTGTGAAGAGAGTATGGGACAGATACCAACTTCCGGGAGCAAAGCTTCCTCACCCAAAAGAGTTAGTAAAGAGAGAAGTTGAAGGATTTTCTAATGTGGCAGGTTTAGTAAGTTTATATCCTCAACTTGAGTTGATCGCTTATAATGGGAAAGCATTAAAAAACACCGCCTTGTATCCAAAGGATAAAATGCAAGCTAATAGAGTGCTTATTGATTTAGATATGGTGATTCCTAGTCAACCTAGTGAGAAGAATCAATTTCTTATCGATATTTACAGTCTAAGTTCAGATTTTGTGACTTACAGAACAGAGGATTTAAAATTTGGTGACTTGAGGGAAAAACCAAAAAATCTAGGAAAAGATTACTTTGTAAATATAGAGGAACTCTTTGCGAATGCGACAGGTGTTAAAGTAGCCAAGGATGGATCTGAATTAACATATGAAAACAATAAAGTAGTTTTGACAGCAGGAAAGAAAGCCATGATGGTCAATGGACAAGAACAATCTCTTTCAACAGCACCAGTATTTAAAAATGGATCATACTATGCACCAGCTAGAGAAGTTGCAGAAGCGCTTGGATTATCAGCGAGAAAAGTAATAAGTGGAATTGGTTATGGTACAGGAAGCGAGAGAGGATATAAACTTGAAATTGCTAATTTTGACCTTGAGTTACAACAAGGTATCTGGGAGTAATTGCATGAAAAACAAAGTTATCCTCCTCCTTTTTATCTTGTTCTTCCTTTTTCAACCAATAACGCAGACAGAAGCAGCCATAAGCGCTTACGATCCTGATATTCCATTGGGTAACTGGAAAACCCCTGCATTCTCTCAATTGTTTAACATTGAACATAGTGCTGAAAGTAATTTTATCCACACCGAAGACTGGAAAGTGGAGGTAGATGGAAGATTTGCAGGGAACATGATGCTTATGCGCCCAAAAACCAACAATGCTATGGGTTTAACGTTTGTTCATAAGAATATGCTTAGGCAGTGGGGAGAAGCTTTTAATGGGAACCCTGCTTACGTTGAGAGGGAAACTCAACCAAGGAATATAGAAAGTATTCATTATAGTGCGGTGTATCAACGCTATTACTCTAGAGACATTGCTCGAAACAGTGGTGCCCATGAACCGACCATACAGGGATCGGGTGAATATACCAAATGGGGGCATCAAATAGGGGTTTTAAAGATAAAAACCACACCGTTTCCCAAGCCTAGTATTGCAGGATCATCTACTGTAAAAAAAGGGGAAACGGTGACTTATACGATCAGTGGTGAAGAGTTCAGTCCTTATAAAGATTGGATCAAATGGAAATTTAATGAGGGTGGCACTCTCTTAGATGATGGGCAAGTATATAACAACACTTTTTCTAAATCGGTAAAAGTAAAGTTTGATAACTGTGGAACTAAAACCCTTAAGTTATATGTCACTGATGAAGTGGAAAGGGAAAAATCAACGACCAAAACAGTCAAAGTAGAAGGCTGCGAGAACGATGGGGGAGGAAGTACACCCGTTGATCCTAATCCCGATCCTGACGAACCAGAGGGTGTCCCTAAGCCCCCTGATTCAGGTGAGCAAGGGGGAGCCGGATCAGCTAAAGGAAAAGCCTACTGGGAATTGAGAAGAGCCAATGTGAATGAAGAAAGTCAAGTGTATGTAAAAAGCAGCTTCTCCATTAATGGTAACCACTATGCTACTCGTAATCCTTCTCACTCTGTACAATTTGCAGGGCGTACTATTCAACAGTCAGGAGCAATTCAGTCAGCAGCCCCTGGTCGAGCTGTAAAAGGATCTAACTTAAATTACTCTTTCCAGTACGAATACACAAATTATCCGATTGGATGGCAATGCAGCCAATCTGGAACGGACAAAGATGGGAATTCGATCTGCTTAAATTGGACATTTAACAGTAATCCAGATTGGTCGAAAGGGCAGACGTTCCGTTTATCCGGCTCTATTCCCATCAATCATAAACAAGGAGACACGATTAAAAATAGTTCCTTAGATAACATATTAGGTCAAAAATTCCTTGTCGGTAGAGAAGATACATGGAATCCGGGGAAAAGTTCAAAAGACTATTTTGAGCAGTGGCAAAAAACAGGGAATGTTTCAAAAGCCAACTATGACTTAAAAACACAAACTACCTTGCCTATTACACCGGGAATGCTTAAATATCAAGTAGAATTACCTTCGGGAGAACATTTAAAATCTGGATTTGAGACACTGAAAAAAGAAAAAAGCCATGGTTTCTTTTTTCCAGCAGATGTAGATGGCAGCTTGAAAAAAGATTATAAAAACCGAAGCAGTTATTCTTCGTATCAGTATGCATTTCCTTTACAGCAAAGTGTAATGAAGGACAAAGGTACAACTGGAAGTAAACGGGCATTTGAGTATGAATATGTTACTGATCTATTCTTTACAAGTAAGTACACTGGATATATGGTGGGGACACCTTATACTCAAAAGGTGAAACAGCATTTTGTGAAGGGTACGTCTATTCCTTCTCACAGCTCTTTGATGAAAGAAGGAGAGCAAAAGATCCAATCTTCATTCAAAGAGGACACAGGTGAGGCATTTGTTGATGAAGTCCTATATACGAAGTCAGAGAGCGAAATACAGCGACTTCAGCGATATGCCATTCCAGTCAGCCCAACGTCACCGTTAAAACCAAAAGAAACCTATAAAAATCACATTGTCTTAGAAAACATGGGATTGAGTGATTTAATCTTTGAATATGATCAATCATTCAAGTTTAATCATTATCTTTTTGGTTCAGGTGCGGATGAGGCTTGGATTATTGAACAGCCAGAGTCAAAAGTAAAACTGGATCATTTAAAGCCAACAGACATTCATACAATTATCATTGAGCATGACAACAAAAAACAAATGCTTGATTTAATTCTTGATCGGCCGAAGGAAAAGCTGCATAAGTTCAGGGTAACTGATCGAGATTTCATTCCAAAAATCGAGAGCATCGTTGGCGATCTGTAAAGTAAAAAGCAAGAGACTAAAATGACAAGTCTCTTGCTTTTTTGTGAGAAATTATGAAAAAAGAAATATATAGACAACAACAAATAGCAAAAAAGAAATCCAATTATTTTGATTAATTTTTTTCAAAACAATTGGATTTTTTCTATATGAAATCAATATTTACAGTATACTTTTCATCAAGGTTCGTTATAAATTTACATGATTAATGCTATGTTCTTAATAAAGCAGATAAGTTTATTTAAAGAATGGATGTGTTTTAATTGAAAAGCTATATTCAAGATAATTTGATTTTTGTTGCGCTCCTAGTAGTTATCACAGTACTTTTTCTTCCATTGACGTTCTATGTGTATGAGCAGCTTAAAGAGATCGGGTGGGACACTGAAAAGTTTGCTGCGCTTTCTTCAATTGCAACATCTTTCGCGTCCATAGGTACCTTTATTCTATTACTTTTCACATTTCTAACCTACAAAGAAACTAAGAGACAAAGAGAAGCCCAAGAGGAACCAGCGGTAACAATAGGAATTGTTCCAGATTCCAAAACACCAAACCTTTTTAATTTATACCTTAGAAATTCTGGCGGTAGTCCAGCGTATGATTTAACTGTAAAGTTCGATCCTGATTTACCTTATGGAGATATAAAATTAAATGAACTTCCAATCCTAAAAAGAATGCCATTGCTTGACAAAGGAGAAGAAGTATCTTTTCTTTATGACTCTGTGATAGAATATTTAGCTACCAATAACCCAACAAAATCAATCGCAAATGTTACTTATTACACCTTGCCAAAAAACTCTCGATTGGCTCGAAAAAAAACCAGAAGTTTCGAGATTGATCTTAATTTAAGAATGAAACAGATGCACATAGTGAAAAAAGATATGACAGATTTGGTGAAAGAGATTCAAGAGCTAAAACAGGCATTTTTTATTTCTAAAATAGAAGAAAAGAAAAACTAAAGGTAGTGTTATATAAAATGATTGAAGCCATTTTTGCTAAAGGTAGTCAAAGGAAGAAACCTGTAATTTTAGAAGATTGCATATTATTTATAGGATTGTCTTGGCATGAAATTGGTACAACTTATGTGTTTCAAGAGTATCTTGAAAATAAAGCATACAAGATTGGAGGCTTTACAAAACGTTCTCTAGTGACAGAGCATATGTATTATGGCTATTTTTCTTCTCTACCTTACAGTGATCTTAGTATTGATAAATTACATGAAAGTGAAAGAGAAGAGGTAGCGATAATTGGTTATTCAAATGAGAGAAAATATTATGTATACGGCATTTTTGTAGATAAGTATGAAAAAATACGTGGTGAGAATTACATTGTTTTCAAGTTTAGTTTTTTTGAGTTGAAACTACTTCGTAATTAAGTTTTCTATTACTGGGGAAAAACCTGTACAATTACTGTACAAATTCAGGACAATTTTGGGATAAAACGAGGATAATTTCGGGACAAAAAGCAAGAATTTACATGCTATATTATTAGTATCAAAAGAAAAAGCCTCCTAGCAAGGATTCCTTAAAACTGCATAATGAATGAAAAAGAAGCTAGTTCACTTTCTTGTGAATAATTAGCTTCTTTTTTTGTGTTCTTGGAGTCCGGCTAATCACAGTAAGGCTTTTTTAGGAAGGAGGAGTGACTAATGAACACTAAAAAAAGAGTCTGGTTGACTTCTTTAGCATTGGTAGGAGTAGCTGCATTATTTGCTCTTGATCAAAAGCGCAAGGCCGAGATTTGGTAGTCTCATAATTAATCTTTATTGAGAGGAGGGAAAAAGCATGGGTGAACATAAAGGGGCAATTACATTGAGTCTTGTTGTCATAGTCCTTTTCGGTGTGTTTATAGCTTTTGCAACAGGTGTGATTGATCCACTGATGGATAAGATCGGTGTAGCCTTTTCTAAGCTGGTTGATAATGTGTTTGCAGGCTCAGGAATGCCGAAGTAATCGAATGATCGAGCTTTCGTCCAACTAGGCGAAAGCTTCATTCATATTTTGATAGGAGAGATGTATGTGAACATGTTGGCACAAGAAGAGAAAACAATTGAAACAACAGAAGTGAAAAAGAAGCCCAGATCTTCTAATAAAAAGCGCTCTGGTGCTAATAAGCCAGAAGGGTTTAATGAATTTGAAGCATTAGCAAAAGAGATACTGACTGGTCAAGGTATTTCTTATTTTGACTGGTTGCATAAAAAACATCAGGAAGTCGTGTTAAGTTTCAACCTCTCAAATAAGGATGAAATCGCGATGTTAGCAAAGGAGTGATAGGAGTATGAACAATGTCATTGCAACTTTTCAAAACGTAGCCGGCGACATTAAAACGGTGGCTCCCCCCCTGGCTGGTTTAGTTCTTATTGTGATCGGATTAATATATATGTTTGCGAAAGATCCACAGCGAAAAGAACAATGTACAGGGTGGATGGTTAACGTGGCTGTAGGATTCGGGTTGGCTTATCTAGGAGCATCCTTGGTTGCTTGGTTAGGAACAAAAGTTTCTGGCTTCTAATAAAAATCATCAGGTAGTCAAGGTCAATGGATAAGACTTGATTACCTGTTTTTTTATTTTTAGGAAGGGAGGATTGATGGATCATGAGAAACTTATTTATTCGTTTTAAAGAAGAGGGGGAACTATTACGTGAATTAGAGGAGAACCGTTTTTATTTTTTATGTGAAGCAGAAGAGAACGTTCAGAAGGTCAGAAAGCGATTGAGTCGTGAAAAAAGAATGGCAGAACCTAAAGCTTTTGAGTGTTGGATTGATGGCAAGCAATTAGTTATTACTCAGGTGTTTTTCGAAAAGGAACAATCTCTTGAAAAACAGTTAGAAACCACTATTTTGAATTTTGAGGGATGGGAGGAGGAAATTCGCCATAAGTATGCAAATAAATTGCGAGAGTATGCCGACTTAGAAAGGCAATTGTTTTTGAATAAAGAGTTTCAATCGTTTGCTATTCGAATGGATCAAATACTCGGACGGTCAGATGTAACACCCTTTCCTCTTCTATTAGATATTCAACAATTAAAGCAACTGTTTGATGGATTTTATGTACATGTTAGTAATGGGTTCTTTTCAGAATTAGAAGAAATCGTGAATACATTAAAAGCTGCCTATCGTGCTGTGATCAATAAGGTGCTGCTGGATAATGAAAGTCAAAAGAATGATTTAAAAGATGCTGTATTAGGCTGGCTAAGCATTGAAAGCCATTTCCAAGAGTTTATTCAATACGCAACAGCCAATTATAGATCCATACCTAAGACAAGGCTAGAAGCGTTATTTATAAGGTTCTTGCCTTATCAAAAAATAGAATCTCACTTATTTACTGATTATGCCGAGGAACAAGGATTTGAAAAAGCTTATGATTTACATGTCAATTTGGTGTATGAGTTATCTAAAAAGTATGATGAGATTTTATTTACTGGTTTTGTATTAGACACGAATGAAGTGATTGAATCGCTTGTATTCAGCCCCGTAATATCCTCCTATTGGAAGAAGGTGCGTGATATAGATGGAAGTGAACAAAAAAGTCATTTATCAGAACATTGAAGATGCATTAATGGATCTAAATGCCAGTGATAAGGGACGATATTTCATCTGCACATGTCCAGAATGTGAGAAACCGGAAGCTTTTATTTATAAAAACAACCTTAACTTTATTCAGTGTAATCGGCAAAATGAGTGTGGCGCAAGGATGTTGATTCATTTTCAAGAAAACAAGAAAGCCGTTATTCGACATCAACTAACCAACACTTATCCTTCTTTGACCAATCAACAAGCAAACAGTTTAGAAATGATCACCAAATACTTGAAGCATATGCAGTACCGGGTGGAAAATAAAAACTTAGAAAGAGGATACAGAGGTCTTTCTAGAGAGACTACACAATCCTTCTTGGTTGATTTAAGCCATCCTTTACTTGTTAAGAAAATGTTTGAGCATGGAAAAGAATTGTTTCCAAAAAGCTATCAAGAAAATGACTGGATGTGTAAGAGGAATTTAATATTTCCAATCTATGGTGAGGAAGGTACGGTAGATCGTGTGTTACTTCGATCAAGCATTGATCCCTCCCTTGAACCAAAAGAAATCCAGTTAATTGTAAATCCCTCTAAAGAAACGAGGGATTTTTTTGTTGATGTTCCAATGGAAGCTGAGTTGGTTGTGATTGGTGAAAGTGTACTTGATGCAGCTTCTTTTAAAGAAATTGATCCAGCCATTGGGTTCTATGCTTTAACAGGTGCAGCCAAGTCTAAAAATCTAAGTAATTATCTTGTGAAAAATGCTGAATTAGTGAAAGAGAAAAAATTCATTATCGCTCCAGATGATGACCAGGGGGGATGGAAAGCAGCGAGGGCAATAGTGTCAGCACTTGAAGCGATAGATGCCGACTATCAGCTATTTACGACTCCTGCAAAAATCAATGATCCAAATCAGTATTTGATGGAAGATTACAAAGGGTTCAAGACACAGTATCAACAAGTCAAACACTCATTCAGCAATAAAGAGAGGGACTTTGTTGATATTAAAGATGAATCAGAGGTTATAGTCTTTTGTAGTTCACGTTTAGATGCTATTTCTTTTCGGTGTATTGATCCGAAAATAGGAGTGATAACGATCCCCTTAGAGGATAATAGATCTTTTCTTAGGGTGAATGAGGCGCTTAAAGACCCTTCGATAAAGATGGAGGATAAAAAAATTATATTAGCCATGCCTAAAGATCCCAAAGGAATATATGCAACAAAGCAACTGTCTAGTTGGTTGACACAGGAACAGGTTCATTATCAAGCTTTCCCTTATCCAGATAAGGTGAACAGTGTAAATGAGTTGTTCAATGAAAGTGAGAAGAGGTTTAAAGAAGTTTGTCATAAACTATTTTCTCTTAATCAAGAAAAGAACATAGCTATTCATAGGGAGTGAAATCATATGACAACGCCTGTGAAATGGATATTAGTAACTTTAATCTTCATGGGATTAGTATTGGGGATTGCTTATGCTTCTTCTTCACAAAATATCACTGTAAGGACGACATCTGAAGCTGAGGTATTAGCAGATACAGTGGCAGCAGGTGTTATTCGAAACGAATTAAACGATGATGGAAAGGCGGAGCGCCCGATTGAATTTGTTAATAAAGAGGAACTAGCAGCCAATTTATCCGCAAATCTTGTCGCTGTTCAAAAAAACCATCCATATGACGTGAAATTGGACTATGTCTTTGTCGACAATAAAGGTCAAGTGACAGAGATTGACGAGGAAATCCGAGGAATACAATTCCGAGTGCAATTAGTCAATGATCAAGGAACAGTGAAAGGAACAGCAGAAAGGCATCTCACACTTCACCAATTGGAATCATAGGGGGTGACAGCATGGGTGAAATGAAATCAGCTATTTTTTCAATAGCCTTATTCGTAGGAGTGCTATTTCCAGCGTTGCTTATGATAGGTGTGGATAGCCTTCACAATCATGGATTTATGAAGGTTAGCACAGAAGTAGCTGAATTGGTTAAAGAAGAAGGTGGCGTTACATCTAAGGTGAGTCGTGTAGTTGATTCGTTGAAGGGCAAGGGATATAAAATCACATTTAAAGATTCAGATGGAAAAGTAGTATCTGGAAAACGTACATTTGGAGATACCATTTATATAACGTATGACTACACCTATCAAAGTATCAAAAAGGAGCGTCATTTGAAGACTCAAAACATAGTACATGTCATGAAAAGGTGAGAAAGATGTGAAAAGTAAGGAGTGTGAGAAGAGTGAAAGATAGAGCTATTTTAGAGCGATTAGCCAATACAAAAGTATTAATGATCCTTGTTTCTGGCTTTTTGTTTGTTAGCTTTTTTCTGGCGAATTTTCTATTAGCTTTTTTACAAGAGCTGTTAATGGCTTTGAAGCAGTTCTCTGAAAATCCTGAAACTGTTGACTTCTCACTTGAATGGGGAAGTTTTTTTGTGTTTCAAAAAACTCTTCTTCCCTTCTATATAGGGTTCTATATCATTGCGCTGATCGGGGTTGTGAAGTTCATATACAATGTTCGAATGAACTATCAATCTTTGAATGAAGGGCAACATGGAACAAGTGAATTTGAGACAGTGAAAGAGTTAAAAAAGCAGTATAAGGTGATCCCTGCTTCTGAGAAAGAATATGAGGGGCATGGGGGAGTCATCGTTGCTGGATTACAAGAAAAACATCGTCCATATCGGCTATTAATTGATGAAGGACCGATACATTCAATGGTGATTGGTATTACACGATCGGGTAAAGGAGAAACTTTTGTTGTTCCGATGATAGATGTGATTAGTCGCGCAAAAGAAAAGGCGTCTATGGTAGTCAATGATCCAAAAGGTGAGCTTGCTGCAGCAAGCTATGAAACATTAAAAGAACGTGGATATGAAGTGTATGTTTTTAACTTGATTCAACAACAGATGTCCATGGGATTTAACCCACTTGAAATTGTAGTAGATGCATGGAAAAAAGGGCAAACAAGCTTTGCTCAACAGTATGCGAATAGTGTGGCTTTTAGTTTATACAACGATCCGAATGCAAAAGATCCTTATTGGTCAAACTCTGCTAAGTCATTAGTGACAGCGATTATTTTGGCATTGACGGAAGATGCCGTTGCTACTGGGAAGGAAGAGAAAGTCAATATGTATTCAGTCGCCAACTTTCTTTCTACGCTAGGTAGCGACAATGACGACCAAGGGAATAATGCGTTGGATTTGTTCTTTAAATCAAGAGCTGAAAATAATCCGGCTCGGATGATGTATGCAACGAGTAATTTTGCTGCTGGAAACACTCGGGCAAGTATCTTTTCGACAGCGATGGATAAGCTGCAAATTTTCACATTAGAGCCAAATGCAAAGTTAACTAGCTACAATAGCCTGCCATTAACGAGAATAGGATTTGGTGATAAGCCAGTTGCTATTTTTATGGCTACACCTGACTATGATGAATCTAACCATGTGCTAGCAAGTATCTTTGTGAGTCAACTTTATCGAATCAATGCTGAGAAAGCCACAATGAGTCCCAGCGGGAAAATGAAAAGACAAGTTCATTTTCTATTGGATGAGTTCGGAAACATGCCTACTGTAGATGGGATGTCATCAATGGTGACGGTCGGAGCTGGACGTGGCTTTCGCTTCCACTTAATCGTACAAGCCTATTCGCAGTTAAAAACAAAGTACGGTGATGAAGCAGACACAATTATCGGTAACTGTTCGAATCAAATTTATATCTTAACTAAAGATCAAAAGACGGCAGAACAATTTTCATCATTAGTTGGAAAGAAAACTATTACAGATGTTAGCCGTAGTGGAAAACTCTTATCTACAGATAAGTCGCATAGTGAATCAACCAAAGAGCGTCCTTTACTAATGCCGGATGAACTTATGCGTTTAAAAGAAGGGGAATCTGTAGTCGTTCGTGCGAATAAACGACAAGACAATAAACGAAGAAAAATAGAGCCAAAACCGATCTACAATCGCGGTGTAACAGCTCATAAGTTTAGATGGGAGTATCTGGCAGAAGACTTTGATACAAGCAAGTCACTTATGGAACTGCCAATTTTATCAAATGATTACCATGATATGAATTTGCGGGAAATGGTATTTACAACGAAAACAGAAAGTGATCAGTTCGTACCAATAGTTAGTTTAATTGGAAAAGAAGCATTTCTCCAGTTTAAAAAAGAAGTTCGTAAATTGCTAATCATTACGGGTGAAGATTTGCCATTAAACAATATTGACGAATGGACAGCCATACAGTTGTTTAGCTATCTGACGTTCCAAACTGAGTGCGATCCAGGCTTGTTTACCATGATAGTCAATAAATGCTTAGCTACTTATCTTCCGGAAAGTGTGACAAATGATTGGGTTGAACGAATGAAACTAGTCAGAGAAAAACAGCAAGAACAAAAAAATGAGGTCAACAAACTAGAAGATAGATTGGAAGAGGAAAGTGAGGAAAATTATAGCGATTGCGGTGACGAGGAAGATATAAAACAACAATTGAAAAATGAGATTATGTGATAGAGGAGGTTGTGTGAGTTGATTACGGAGCTGCTAAAAGAGACGCACTTGGACACTTATTTGTCTTACTTTCGAACAGAAAAGAAAAAATTCTTACTAATTCGATGTATATACGGTTTGATTCTTTTTTGCTTTTTTGCTTTAGGGATCTTATTTATTAAAGAGTATCTGTGGCTTATAAGCTTGCCGATCATATTTTATATGGGTTATAAAATTCCTTACTTGAATTTGATCCTTAATAAAAAGAAAAGTGATTTAATCAATTCTTATTTGTTCCCTCAATTTTTAGGGAGCTTTTTAGCGTTGCTTTCATCTTCTGGAAACGTGTATCAGACATTAGTTGAAACGGTAGAATACACAGACGATCCATTGCGAAGTGAATTGAACAATCTTATAGAAAAAATAGAGCAAGGAAACAATCGAGATGATTATTTAGCATTTGCCGATTATATAGGAACAAGTGAAGCCTATATGATTATGGATATGATTTATCAATTTAGTGAATACGGTGTGCAAAAAGAAGCAATACAAGAACTAGAAAATTATATTCATACGCTGCAAGAAAACAAAGTAGATGAATTAATTCAACAAAAAATGATCCAGATGGATAAGTACGGATATATGCCTATATTTATCTCTTTATTTTTAACTTTGGGATTTGCAGCAGTTATTTTCTTTTACTTTTTTCAAGACATCACGAAGGCTATTAACATTTTATAAACAGATAAAAATAAGGGGGGAGTTGTCGTGAATGAGTTAAGAATGAGTTACTCAATTCTAAAGCCAATCGCTATTTTAAATGAAGGATCAAATGGTTGGACAAAAGAATTGAACTTGATTTCTTGGAACGGTGGAAATGCAAAATTTGATATTAGATGGTGGCCACCGAATAAGCAGTCTATTGGAAAAGGTATGACTTTTACTCCAGAAGAAATATTTACTCTAGGTGATATTTTACATACGTTGCCACGGGAGCTTCACAAAGAATACGGAAGGGAGAATCTTTTACATGGATGATCAGCAAAAACAAGAAAGAATACAAAGGATCTTAGAAGATAGCTTTATTGGAGAATACTTAAAAGATGAAGATATTACCGATATTTCTTACAATGGTACAACTTTGAGATTGCAACATAACAAAAGAGGGCGTTTTAAGGCTGAAAAGCAACCTAGTTATGAAGAAGTTAAACGATTGATCAAACAGATTGCGGATCATGAAAAGAAAGAGTTTAACAATAGTGAGCCAACATTAAATACAGAAATAGGTTTTTTGAGGGTGAATGCAGTACATGAAGTCATTAGTCCAGATGGTATGACTTTTGCGATTCGTGTATCACGTCCAAGATTAGCGGTTTCTTCAATTGCTGAACTTACATCAGGAAGACACGATGAAGTTGGGGAACTGCTAAGAGTATTGATGCTCGCTGAGAGTAATATCATTATCAGCGGGCGGACAGGCACAGGAAAAACGGAGTTACAAAAACTTCTCGTTGGTTTTATTACAGATGATTCTAAAATTACTCTGATTGAAGATACGAGAGATAGCCATATTAAAACTTTATATCCTTCCAAAGATATTAACAGTTGGCGAACAATTGAAGGTAGATTTTCGATGACGGATGGGGTACAAGAAGCATTGCGGAATAATCCAGATTGGACAATTATCGCAGAGTCTAGGGGGGAAGTTTCTGCAGATATTCTGGATAGTGCAAAGACTGACCACGCTATTATTACAACCGTTCATGCTAAAGGAGCAATGAATATCCCTTCTCGTTTAATTCCCATGATCCGTCAATCCCCTGCTTATGCCATCATTGATGATCAATTGATTGGAAATGAAATCATTGAATTTTTGCGTTTTGGGATTTACTTACACGCTAAAGTTATTAATGGAGAAACAGTCAGACGTATTAAAGAAATTGTGGAATATACGGACTTTACCAAGAAGGGAGCTGTAGGAACATACTTATACCGAGAAGCTGCAAAGTATGATTCTAAAACAGGCGAGTATCGGTATGAACAAGAATTTAATCCCTTATCACCAAAAGTATTAGCTGATGTAGAAGACAAAGAGCTAATTCACATGTTACCAGATGTTTTTAAAAGAAAGGGCGAGAATCACGATGTTTAAAAAAACATGGAAAGAAATAAGAGTTCTGTTTAGTGGATGGGAACTATTGTTTCACTTGATTTGGTTGTTTCTCTTAAACTACGCTTTCTTTTATTTCACATCTGAGAACTTCATCGTAAGCATGTGTGTTGGTGTTGTAGGAGCGCTGTTTTTCTTTTTTAACTTTACCTATAGGCATAAAAAGCTCAATCAATATCAGACACAATTAAAAGAGCTGTTAAAATACATTACCAACATGATTTTCTTTATGGGAACAGGAGAAAACGTGTTACATGCCTTAAAGGCTGCTAGAAGTACAGTTAGTTCAGATATTCGGAAAGACATTGATCGCACTATAGAGAGCCTGGAGAGTAAGGCTGTACTTGATACAGATCACTTTAAAAAATATGCTTTTCCATCACTAGATCAGTTTCATAGAAACTTGTTAATTAAGTATGAGCGTGGTGGGGATGTAAATGACTTATTCAAACAAATTAGGCATAATATGATGTTTGAGCTGACAAAGCGTGATGAACTACATAAAAGGAAAAAAACTTTTGCTTTAAACGTCTATGTACTGTTAGGCATGGTTTCTTTCATTATGATTTTATTACGCTTAATTGTTTCTGAGTTGTGGGAAATATTTTTGTCTGTTTCAATCGCAGGAATCGTTGTGCTGCTTTTGACGTACGGGGCAATACTATTTAATTTGTACGTTCTCCAAAAGAAAAAAATGGACATTTCTGTTCGCTTATAAGTCTTAAAAGAGGGAGTAGTGTGGAATGGTGTTGGGGTTAATAAATAAAATTAGGAAAAGTAGTTTTCTCTTTTTATTTAGTACATTGTTAATCGTAGGAATATTATCAGGCTGTCAAAGTTCTCCGCAAATAGGAATAAATGAATTATCCACTCGGCAGTTAGAAAAAAAGTTGGACAATCATGAGACATTTATTTTATTCTCTTTTTCAGCTAATGAGAAGGATATAGAAAAGACCAAGCTCATTGAAGCCTTTAATGACTCCTTTCGTCGCTCTGGGGTGACTGCTTATTACATCAATCTAAAAGATATGAGCGATAAAGAATCCCGTAAACTAGCTCAAAAATATGTACATCCTAAATCAGGGGATGAATGGAATCCTTTATTTAGTATGTCAGTTGTCGAGAATGGAGGCGTCTACCCTTTAAATTCGAAGAACATGAACTCTGAGGAAGTACAAGCGTTTTTTAAAACGGAAGCTAATAATAATGTGGATCATCTTCAACAGATCTCCAATATTGATCAAGATGTTAGGAAAACCCTAGAATACATTCAGTTTTACGAAATAAATTTGACTGATCAAAAAGAACTTACTAAGTAGAGTCGGTTCTTTTTTTCATGAAAGGAGCGATTACATGAGCGATGAACAATTGATTGAGCTATATAAAAAGCTGGATTATATTTTGCATATTAGCGATGGATGGCTTTGGCAAGACTTCTTCCGATCAATAGGAGGAGGTCTTATTTTTTTATTAACATGGTTGAATAGTTTCATTGAAAACATTGTAGATAAAATTATTACCCTACATGATTTTTATTCGATAGAGCCAGTACAAGAATTTATGCAAACGGCTCGTCCTATTGTTTGGGGCTTATTTTTACTTGCCCTCATGGTATTAGGCGTTCAATTTATGTTAAATAAAATAGATAAACGGAATGAAATCATTTTGAATGTTATTTTAGCGGTGTCTATGGTCGTATTAATTCCTGATTTAATGACCAATATGGGCAAATTAACTAATTCTAGTGTAGAGCAGATCAACCCTAAAGACACGAGTCTTGCTTCTGGAATGGTGAAAAGCAATGTAGCGGATGTTCTATATTATGCTCAAAATGATTTCAAGTTTTCTAAAGATAATAAAGGCGGCTTACCTCCGCAGCCTTCTGACAAAAACAATCCAAAGATAGGTACAACCGACTTCACGAATGCTAATCGGCTGTCTGAAAAGTCCTTGCCGTATATTTCATTTAGTGAAAAGTTGGATTTAAAAGAGGATGATGGATGGCTCACTAAGGAAGATTGGGTGAAAGATCTTGACGAAGATACAAAAAAGGTATTACAGAAGAAGCTTGCAGCCACAGGGAATGAGGACAAGTTTGTTGTAAGGGACTTGCGTGAAAGACAAGTGATAGGAACAACATTAGGTCAAGAAAGTTACTACCGTTACCATGTAAACTGGGGAGTATTAATCTTTTCTTTGGCTGTAACAGCCTTTGCCATGGTAATCACGATTGTAAAAATCGGACGTTCGATTTTTGATTTGGCATTTCATCAGATTTTCGGAATGTTTGTTGCTGTGACCGACTTAACAGGCGGTCAAAGAACAAAGAAAATCTTAGTTGAAATTATGAATACATTCGCGATTATTTTTATCATGATGATGCTACTGAAAATCTTTATGATGTACGCAATGTGGTCAAATGATTTAAAAGATGACATCGGAGGAATTGGAGTTTTATTACTATTAGTTGCCGGTACATGGGCATTAATAGACGCCCCGGATATTGTTCAGCGTATGCTAGGAATTGATGCTGGGTTGCGCTCTGGGTCACAGGCTTTAATGGGAGCATATGCAGGAGCTAAAGCGGCAGGAGCTGGTGTGAATGCTACTAAGAAAGGAATCGGTGGGATTGGAAAAGCTGGTGTTGGTTTAGCAAGTGCTGCAAACTTCGCAAGACGCTCTGTTTCAGGAATGATGAGTAAAACGCCACAGGAACTATCGAAGAGTGGCATACCAAAAATGCAAACAAAACCTATTCCTAGATCAGGTCAAGAAAATGCAGTTGACGCGCTCGGTTCGATAGATGAGCCTAAATTAGACGGTATTTCTAATTTAAATGATTCACCTATGCTTTCTAAAGAAAACAATGGAACAGGTACAAATCTGCCAGACAAAGACTCGGCTCTAATAGGATCTATTCCTCATTCGGGGGCTGGATCAGTTTTAGATGACACGAAAGAACCTAATAGGGCTGCTACAAACACAGGTGAATCAACTATACCAGCTCAACAAAGTAATCAATTATCTCCTAAGAAGGAAACAGAGCCAATTCCATCTGGATATTCTCAAATGAACTCACAAGCCACTACATCTGAATCAACGGCTGCTGCATCGGTTAATTCAAACTCGGCTAGTGTTAACCTAGTTCAAGAAAGAGATTCAGGAATTTCTTCTATTCCGAACACTGGCATTCAGTCTGGATCATCAAGCAAGCCAAATGGTTCGACTATTTCAAGTGTTGATTCAGCTGTAAAAGACAAAGGGGGTACAGCTGTCCCACCAATAAATAATGATAATATTCCTCCAATGCCAGAAATGAAAAGAGGGACAGAGCCGCCTGTTTCTTCTTCAACTGGAACATCGAATCTATTAGTAAGGGATGATAAAGGAAAAGGAGTAGATAGTTCTATTCCAACGGGTAGTCAGGCTGCTAATTATGGTCATAAACATGCAACACATCCAAACACTCTCATTGGAGGAAACCGATCTGTTCAGGAAGCAAAAGAATTAATTGTACGAGCAGGAAACAGCGGATTTACATTAGGCCAGAATATTCGAAGAGCAGGTGTGGGGCTAGCAAGAGTGACGAATGTGGGGAACAAGCCAACAAAAAGTACGGATCAGTTAGGAGCAAAGGAGATTAAACCAAGACCGAAACGAGAGGAGCCTGACGAATGAAATATAATATTCCAAAAGAGATAAGGTCTAAACCTAAGCTTTTTGGTTTAGAAATGAGGGAGCTAGTCATTTTCTTGATTAGCTTCATTTTTATTTTCACAGTAATGAAGGATCTCGTTCATAGTGCTTTTACGATTCCTTATTTTATTGTTTCAGGGATAGCATTACTTTGGGCACTTATGCCATCAAGCAATAATCCAGGGGTTAAAAATTATATGTCTGCTTATTTGTTTTTTAAACATAACTCTCACACTTACCATTCAATTGATTCAAATAAAATCTTAAATACCTTGATGTACGGAGATAAGGAAAAGGAAGGAGGACGCATACGAAATGACCAAACAAGAGGTTGACGCATTAAAGCCTATTGTTGTTCCCACATACTCGGAAACTAATAAGAAAAAAGAAAGCGCATTTTTAGATCGCTTTAAAAAAATGAACTGGAAAGGCAAAGCAAAGACTACCTCAGAGAAGGTAGAAAAAAAGAAAAAAGCTGAGAAGGTGTTGAGACAAACGCCTTCAGTCCTGCCTTTTCTGAAGATAGACGAGAGTTGTATCACATTGAAAAATGGTGTAATGGATATTTTTCAAATTAACACAAAAGACCTTTACTCAATGAGTCATGAAGACTTGCAATATATGCTTCTATTACGAACTCGTTTTTTACGTAGTTATTCTGCGGATATTAAGGAAGTTGGATTGAATTTCCCATCTAATACAGGAGAACAAAAAAGTTATTGGATGAAAAAAAGAGAGAAAACAACAGATCCAATTCGTCTTAGATTTATCGAACGAAAGCTATTTGAATTAGACTTTTTGGAAAAGGAAAGAACAAACCGAGAGTTTTTCCTATTTATTTATGCGGACACACCACAGCAGTTAGGGGAACGTAAAAAACAAGCAATTCGAAGCATGCAACACTCATTTCCTTTAGAAAAGCTATCGTTAGATAAAAAAATAGATATTTTATTTATGCTAAATAATCAGAATACAAAAATTTGAGGTGAACAATATGAAAAGTCTGCTTGATCGAATAAAGCTGAATAAACAGGAACAAGCTGAGAGTAAGAAAAAAAGTGAAAAGTATGATCAGTCTTTTTTAGCAGCTATTCAACCTGTAGGAGGGGTATCGTTTAAAGATAAATATATTAAGAAAGGTGATGGGTATGAGGCGTGTATACATATTTGGGATTATCCGTCATCAGTTGATGAATTGTGGTTAGAGAAACTATCTTCTATGCGTGATGTAATCTTTGTTAAAGATATAGCCACAATGGAAAAGGATCAAACGATTAGCTCTATTAATAAGAGTATGGTAGAGCAAGACACACGTTATCGAAGCTCTAAACATCAATCTGAAAGAATGGATGCTTCCCAAAGCTATAGTGAATTAGAAGATTTATATAAAAGTATTAGTCAAATGGGCGAAGTGGTGAAATTAATACACATTCGCCTATTTGTGCATGAAAAGACAATTATGCAGCTGGAACAAAAAGTTCAAAGCATCATTACGGATTTAACTTCGTACGGGTTTAAAGGTCAAATATTCTTAAATGAATCTCGATGGGAATGGCAGTCTTTATTTCTTCCTTACAAAGATCAACAACTATTTCCAAACAAGAGAGAAGGAAAGGGACTTCCTGCTCTTTCTCTAGCTGCTGGATTACCTTTTCACTTCTCAGAGTTAAATGATCCCAAAGGAAGCTATTTAGGTCTCTCTTTCACTGGTGGCAATGTTATTTTTGATATGTTTCATAAAGATAAAAAGAGAAGATACTACAATGGTGTAGTTGTAGGAACTATGGGAGCTGGAAAGTCCACTGCATTGAAAAAATTAACTACAGACAATGCGTGTCGAGGATATTTTATTCGCGGATTCGATGTAACCGGAGAATTTGCCACGCTCGTTGACGCTCTTAACGGACAAAGCCTTAGCTTAGATGGTAGTCATGGGATCATTAATCCATTACAAATTTATAGAGTAGCAGACAATGGAGAAGACACTGTTAAAGACGAGAATTTAAGCTTTATGCAGCATCTTTCTAAAGTGGCTACATTCTATGAGTTTGTAGCCAATGATCCATCAACGGATGAATTAGAGGAGTTTAAAAAGATTCTACGGGCATTTTATGAGTCACTAGGATTCATAGAAAAAATTCATACAACGGGTGTAACAGATCTACCGAATGAAGAGTACCCGATCTTTAGTGATTTACTTCATTTTATACGCAAAGAGTTGTATGAGCATCCAGAGCAACGTATTATTCGACCAGAACTCAGTATTGCTCGTGCTAATCGGTTAGAAAAAATTGAATTGGTTCTTGATAACTTAGTTCACAGTTATGCTCACCTTTTTAACGGTCACACGACATTGCCTGACTTTACAAATGAACAAGTGATCTTCTTTTCAATTAGAAATTTAACTCGCTTGGAGAAAAATATTTTTAACGCTCAAATGTATAATGCGTTAACAATGATTTGGGATAATTTGATTCAAATTGGTGCCCCTCAAATGAAAGCATTATACAAAGATGGTTTCGATGTAGATGAAGCTATTCGCTTCCTAGTCATTATAGATGAATCTCATAGAATGATAAATTCAGAGAACATGCTAGCTGTGAGCTTTTTGACGGACTTCGCGCGGGAAGCTCGCAAGTATTTTGGAGGCTTGCTATTGGCAAGTCAATCTATACGTGACTTCGTTCCTGACCATTCCGATACGGAAGTTGTAACTAAGATTAGAACACTGTTTGAATTAACTCAATACAAATTTATTATGCAGCAAGATTCAAATACATTGGATTCGTTAAGAGCTATTTTCGAAGGGCAAATGAGTGAAAGTGAACTGGCGCAAATTCCTCAATTTCAACAAGGTGATTGCCTGTTGTCCATCAATGGTGTGGGGAACCTAATGTTCACCGTTGAAGCATCAGAAGAAGAGTTAGCCTTGTTTACAGGGGGAATGTAAGATGGAAAAGGCAACTAAGGTGAAGTTTCTTTTAGTGGTTTTAGTTGGAATAGTTATTGTAAGTATCACTATTATGAACCTTTTTAATAAAGATCAAGGACAAGAGGATTCTAATTTTCAAAACGATTTTGGTACAGCAGAGTATGAAGAAGAAATGAGTAAGGATTCCTCTTCTTCCCAATCAGTTGAACAGAAAAGTTCATCACAATCACAAGATGATCAAAATTATGAAAAGGAATATGTTGACCTGTTTGGAAAAGAGTCATTTAAAAAAGCAAAAGACACAGCTAATAAGGCAGCTACACTTTGGTTGAAAGATGATAGAGATTTATCTGAATGGGAGGAGATTTCTGATCCTTCCTTTTTTATGTTGATTAAAAAAGAATTGGTCGTTGCATCAGATGGAATTACGCGCAATGTTAAAGATTTAGAAACTTTCTCAGTTGCTCCAGATCAAGAGAATGAATTGAAATTCGAAGTAATTGCTACTTGGGATGTGATGAAAGATGGTGCAGTTGTAAAAGAACAAACGCAAGCACTTTATATTACTCTGATTCAATCAGAGGAAGAGAATAAGTGGATTGTGAAGGAGCTTGTTTAAATATGAATAAGCTTCAACAAGTATTAAAAAAAGCAATTACATGGAAAGCTGTTGTATGGATTGGCGGACTCTTGGGTGTTTCAGGAGCCGCCATTGTTTTGGCGATTATGTTGCTTATATTTGCTATTGTGGGAGCTGTTGCTGGATCTTCTGGAAACAACGAAAGTGCCCCTATTGGATTTTCTGCCTGCGCTCAAACAGGTGATCTTGATATGGCTAGATGGGACAGTGTTTTTGCTACAGCAGGTAAGTTGAATGGAACACAAAATACTATTGTTCGACTAGCAAAAGAACATGGTATTGATCCAGTTTTGTTTGCAGCAATTGCTCTTCATGAAACAGGATTTGGTACCTCTAATGCTGTTGTGAACAAGAATAACCCTGGTGGATTGATGGATCCAAAAACGGGCAGTAGAAAGTTATATATCTTTCCAACTTTAGAAGATGGCTTAGCTGCAATGGCAAGAACACTTCACAATCGGATTATTAAAGACGGACTAAATACAGTTGAAAAACTAGGTTCTGTGTATGCGCCTTTGGGAGCTGCGAACGATCCGAATGGTTTAAACAGGCATTGGGTTCCTCGTATTAAAGAGTATGCAGGGAATCTTGGTGGTCTAACAATGAATTGTGAAGTAACTGATGGGCTACCACTTGCCCCTAGCGTTGGTGGTGCAACTTTCCAAGCAATGAAGGCTGAATTTGAAAAATACAATGGGTGGAGATATACATGGGGCGGTTCAAATCCTCGAACTTCTTTTGACTGCAGTGGACTAACGCAATACATTTATAGAACCATTTTAGGTGTAAATATTCCTCGGACAGCTGCTCAACAATATGCAGCAGCTAAGAAAATTCCTGCTTCGGAAGCGAAGCCCGGAGATCTAGTTTTCTTTAAAAACACTTACAAGCAAGGAATTTCACATGTGGGAATTTATGTCGGCAATGGGATGATGTTTAACGCTCAATCCAAGAAAAAAGGAATTCGTTATAATCCAATTCGAGACAATTATTACAATGAATCTCGTTTTGCAGGGTTCGGACGATTTGCAAATATTGACTAGGTGGTGATAATCAACCACCTAGTTTTTCGTATAGAAAGGAGTGGGAAGTGAAATGAAGCTGAAGATAAATAGAGAAATTGAAAACAAGTTTTACATTGGATTTTTCCTCTTTATTGGTCTGTGTTTCGCTGTGTTTTTCACATCACGATTATGGATGTACGATGATAACCCTATCATGCAAACACCTTACAATATGGAGATTACTGGACTGGATCAAACCAATTTGGTATTGCAAAAGTGGGAGTACAATCCTAACGAACAGCTCATGGAAGTAATGCTTAAAACAAAACATGTAGGGACAGATCAGGTTAGACCAACGTTTTCTTTTGCTGCTAAAGAAAAAGATAGCAAAGAGATCTTTCCCGTAAAGGTTGTGTACAAGGATGAAGAAACTGTTGTATTGCAAATTAAAAAAGTGCCGGAAACCTACAGTTATATAGGATTGTTTGTGAGAGAAAACAGAGATCCGAAAATTATTGAAAATGAAATAAACAATGCTTTACCAGAAGGAACAGGCACCCTTGATCCAGATGCAGCACAGGCAAAAAGCAGCTGGCCAAAACCAAAAGAAACCATAGTGATTGGCGATTATCGGAAAATTAAGTTGAACAAAGAATTGAAAAGCAACTCAACTTTAGCCTATAAGAAAGAGCAGATTATGTTGGAAATTGAACAGGTGAAAAAGGAAATTGTGACCATTCAAAATGAACGTATTCCTCTGCAAGAACAGTTAATTTCATCAATCAAAGAGGAAATAAAAACACTGAAAAGTGAAATGAAATACAAAACAGAAGAGGAGAAACAAGAAGCATACACGAAAATTGTTTCTCAACAAGAAGCAATTAAAAAGGCAGAAAAACAACAACAAGATTATTTAACTGAAGTGAAACAACTACAAGAAAAAGAAGCAAAGTTGTATGAGAAATTGAACGATGTTGAATCTAAAGCGGCAGCCGCAAATGATAAAAAAGAGATCGAAAGCGCTATAAAACCCACAAAAAATGAGGTGGAAAATGGAGGTTTTGAAGAAGAAATCGAGCTAAAATAGCCGATATTTTTTTAGATTTATGGTATTGTTTTGGTATTTTTCTCGCTGTTTTTTTGTCCCCATTGAAAAGTTAGGCTCTGCCTAACCCCACACGTTAAGTGGGGGCATTTTTTCCTTATGCTCTTGCAGAATTTCCAACAGTCCGCATGGCGGAGCTGTTGGCAAAAGAATCATGCTAACAAATACTCGCATAATTCTTTCTCTGAACCCGCAATTTTGTTTATCCAGGCTATGTAAAGATGTGTAATGGGGTGATGTTTTGGAGATCAAAGTTCGCAATTTGAATGCAGCTACAGTAAAACAAATTGATGAATTAGCCAAGAAAAAGAAGATGTCGCGCGAGCAGTTCTTAAGAATATATTTGGAAAAGCTGGCTCATGTTGATCCATTTATTCAGGAAAAGAACCGAATGGAAGAAGCAATCCAACGATTCATCATTGTGTTAGAAAGAATGCTGGAGATAGTGAAAGAAAATAATGAGGAGGTGAAAATGTTAAAGACTCTCTTCCTCATGATAACGGACACAGGTAATGATGAGATTGATCATTTCATAAATACGTTTGGAGGAGATATAGATGGCAAAGATCGCAAGAACATATAAGTTTGATGAAGATACCATCAAAAAAATTCAAGTGTTGGCAAAAGAACAGGGTCTTAATTACACTACTGCTATTGAGTTTGCCATTAATAAATACTTTGAGGAGCGTCACGAAGACAATATAGCATTAATCAATTCGATAGATAAGTTAATTGAGAACAAATTAAATGAGAAGCTGAACTCGTTAAGGAATGATTTGAATCGTGTGAGGATTGCTACGAACATCATTGATAAGCATGTACAAATGATGTTAGAGTTCTGGAATCATTATTTTGTTATTCATGATTTTAAAAAGTTGGGAACAACGGAGCAATATAAAACAAAAGAGCTTATTGAAGCTGAAGAATTAATCATTAAACGAATTGCTCATAACCGTCAACGTAAATTAGATCATGAGAGTAAGAGGAAGAAAGCTGAATGAGTCGTTCACCGGGGGTAGTGTTGAAAAGCAAATTTGTTATGCCAAGTGCAAGTGAATATAACAACTATGTTGAATATATGGATCGTGACGATGTAAAAAGAGAAGTCCAAGTTAATCGTCATTCACAAGCTGTGAATGATTTTCAGGTATACCACTCGTATATTAACTACATGGGTGATGAAGAAAAACAAGGTTCTTTGTTTACAAGCGATATTGATGAATTGAATTCAAAACAAAAAAGAGAATTAAAAAAAATATTCCATTTAGCACAGCAAAATGGCTCTCCTCTTTGGCAAGATGTGATTAGTTTTGATAATCAATGGTTACAAAAACAAGCATTATATGATTCGAAAACAGGCGCTTTAGATGAAGAAAAAATAAGAAATGTGGTGCGTGAAGCAATCAAAGAAATGCTGAAAGCGGAGAATATAGAGGACACAGCCGTTTGGTCAGCAGCTATTCATTATAATACAGATAACATTCATGTTCATGTGGCAACAGTTGAACCATTTCCAACTAGAGAAAAGAAACGAATATTTGATAAAGAAACAAATGAGTGGACGGAACAATATCGAGCTAAACGAAAACAGGGAACTTTGGATAAGATGAAATCACGTGTAGCTAATACGATTTTAGATCGTACAAAAGAAAGAAATCGGATTAACGATTTGATTAGAGGATCAGTTTCAACTAAAAAAAGTGTGGATTTAGCAACGTATAGAAAAACGAAACGATTGTTTCAAAAAGCCATTAAAAAACTGCCGGAAGATCGAAAAAAATGGCAGTATGGTTATCAAGCTATTAATGATGCCCGTCCATATATTGATGAAATAGTTGAGGTTTATTTAAATACTTATCATAAAAAAGAAATGAGAGAACTGCATAAATTATTAGATGATGAAGTAAAGGTTATGAAAGAACTGTATGGGGAAGGGAGCCAATATCAGAAGTATAAAGAAACCAAACTAAATGATTTACAGAAACGACTTGGGAATGCGGTACTCGTTGAAATAAGGGCTTATGATAAGCGTGTGCGTCAGATGGAGGCACAAACCTTTTACGCAAAGAATCATCGTTCTTACACTCAATATAAATGGAGAAGAAGTCAATCGTTAGATTCAGCGATTAGGAATTTGCAATTTCGATTAAGAAAATCTTTTCATGATTATCAAAAGGATCGGAATGTAGAAGAATTTGATCGTATGTTAGATGGTTATGAACGATGAATTTTTGTATACTAAAGGGTATTGAATATAGAGCAATCAAGTCATCTAAGTACCCTAAAAATATATAGTGAGGAGTATCAAAAAATGAAAGTTACTTATCTTTCTATAATTAATCAAGAACGAAAGAAGCGATTAAAAAATGGCTTGTATGATTACGTTACAATTACCATGTCATACAATACCAATAAAATTGAAGGCAGCACCTTGACATTATCTGATACTCAATCTTTGTATGAGAAGAATGTCATACTGACAGGTGGACATAAAGTTGATGACATTATTGAAAGTAAAAATCATTTTGCCTTAGTTGACTTTATGCTAGAAACAATAGATGAACCTTTAACCGAACGTTTAATTAAAGAGTATCATCAATTATTAAAAAAAGGTACAAGTGACGTAGAAATGTATGGTATTGGTCGTTATAAAATATTCCCTAATATCGTAGGGGATCAAAAAGTTGCAGAGCCGCACGAAGTGCCTGAGAAAATGGAGAAGTTAATTGCGAATTATAACTTGCTTCAAACAATTGATTTAAAGGATATTTTAACTTTTCATCATCAATTTGAATGTATCCATCCGTTTCAGGATGGGAATGGACGAGTCGGCAGAATTATTATGTTACGTGAATGTTTGAAAAATGATGTTACGCCTTTTATTATTTCTTCTGAACGGCGTGAGGAATATATTCAGGGATTAAAAATGTTTGAAAAAGATCCTTCTTTATTGATCAAAGAAGCGATGTTGCAGCAGGAAGTGTTTCAAGAAATGGCAGAGCCATTTATTAAACACTACACCAAATTAGCAGCTGAGGCAGAACGTTCCAATTCACCTGAAAGATGATAGTGGGATTCACCATATTTGGTGAATCCTTTTTATTTAAAAAATAAATTGAGGGAGTTAGGACAATATGAAAACTGTGGTGTTAGCAGAGAAACCGAGTCAAGGAGCTGCTTATGCAGAAGCATTTCAAAAAACAAAACGGGAAGACGGCTATTTTCTAGTAGAAGATAGTCGTTTTTTTAATGGTCTAGCTTATATTACTTGGGGGTTCGGTCATTTGGTCGAATTGATACCACCTGAAGCATATAAGGAAGAATGGAAGAGCTGGAGCCTTCAAAACTTGCCGATTCTTCCGGCTTCCTTTCAGTTTCAGGTAGCGAAGGACAAACAGAAACAATTTCAAATAGTGAAGAAGTTGTTAAAAGAAGCGAACGAAATTATTGTGGCTACAGACTGTGATCGTGAGGGAGAAAATATTGCTCAAAGTATTATTCAAATGGCGGGAGCGAGCCATAAACCGAAAAAACGATTATGGATTAATTCTTTAGAAGTCGATGAGATTCAAAAAGGATTTAAGAACTTGAAAGAAGGAAATGTGTATTTGCCTTTGTATCGAGAAGCACAATCAAGACAATTCAGTGATTGGTTAGTCGGAATGAATGCGTCACGTTTATATACATTGTTGCTTCGAGATAAAGGATTAAATGGTGTATTTAGTGTAGGGCGCGTACAAACACCTACTCTGTATCTAATTTATAAACGGCAGCGAGAAATTGAACAATTTAAGCCGCAGCCTTTCTATGAGTGGGTAGGAAATGTCCACATCAATAATGGATCATTTGAAGCAAAACATAGAAAACAATTTTTCTCAAAACAAGAAGCCTACTCAACTTTAGAGACCATTGGAATAAAAGAGGGAAAAAATGAGGGGGTTGTTCAGAAGGTCGAAAGATCATTAAAGAAAACGAAGTCCCCTAAGTTACATTCTCTTTCAACCTTGCAAGGGAAAGCAAATAAGTTATGGAAATACAGCCCGTCAGATGTATTGAAAATTGCTCAATCTCTTTATGAAAAGAAACTAATTTCTTATCCAAGAACAGATACACATTACATTACAGAAAATGAGTTTGTTTATATTAAAGAAAACATAACAAATTACTCATCTGCTTTAGGTGTAGAGATAGATATGGCATTTCCTGAACCTCAGAAACGATTTGTAGATGGAGGTAAGGTTCAAGAACACTATGCACTGGTTCCAACAAAGCAAGTGACAGATTTAAACGGGTTAACGGAGAAAGAACAAAATATTTATAAAGAAATTGTTCTTACAACATTAGCGATGTTCGCACCACTGTATGAATATGAAGAGACAAAAGTAGAAGTTGATGTAAATGGGCTTTTATTTGAAAAGACAGGGAAAGTTGAAAAATCGAAAGGTTGGAAGTCCTTATTTGATACACAAAACAAGTCAGAGGATGAGGAAGAAAAAGCAGCCGTTTTACCAGCTATGACAGAAGGAGAACTGTGTTCAGTTCATGTGTCATTAAAAGAAGGCACTACGCAAGCTCCTAAGCCTTATACAGAAGGTCAACTTATTCAAGTAATGAAACAAGCTGGAAAAGATATAGAAGATGAAGAAGCAAAAGACACATTAAAACGAACGGAAGGAATTGGTACTGAAGCAACAAGAGCCAGTATTATTGAAACACTCAAAGCACAAAGGTATCTAGAAGTGAAGCGAAATGTTGTATCTGTCACACAAAAAGGAAAAATTCTTTGTCAGGCAGTAGAAGGAACAATGTTGTCCAGTCCCGAAATGACAGCAAACTGGGAACAGTATTTATACAAAATTGGTCAGGAAGAAGGGAGTCAATCAGAATTCCTTCGGAGAGTTGAGCAGTTTTTACGTTCTTTGACAGAAGAAGCTCCTCAGCAAATGATCCAGCTAGATCAACTAGTAGAAAAGGCAAAGCAAGAAGCAGGAATAGGGGAATGCCCTAAATGCAGAAAAGGTTATATCCAAGATAAAGGGAAATTCTATGGCTGTAGTGGATATAGCAAGGGGTGTACATTTACTTTGCCAAAAGTAATTTGCAGTAAATCAATAAGTGTATCGAACGCTCAGAAGCTTATTAAAGGGGGAAAAACAGCATTAATCAAGGGATTCAAAAGCAAACAAAATAAATCCTTTGATGCGTATTTATACCTTGAAAACGAAAGAGTGTTGTTTGAGTTTCCGAATAAAAAATAATGTTTAGTGTTCTTGAAAGACTCCAAATTTAAATGTTGGAGTCTTTTTCTTTTTGAACGATTAACTGAAAGGAGGTGAGGTACTTGTTTATAAACATAACGCATGTTTTCGAATGGTTGTTTCCATTGATTATTTCATTCTAGACATACAGAGGAGGATTATAGATGGATAAAGAGCTAGCTACAAGGATTGTTCAGTCTGGATGGGGGAATAAATTTAGATTTGATATGGAGGACAGTCATGCTTTGTATTTTGTATCTCCAACAGAGGAGATAAAAGTCCATTGGGACGAGGAAAAGTCCTATTTGTTTGCGGAAGGACGCACGATTGGTGATGAAGATTGGTGTTACTTGGATTGGAGCGTCTACACTTATCTGGACAGAAAAATTAAGGTCACGTACACTTGATCTAAAAAAGATGAGGAGCTTCAAATATGATAAAGCGAGAACGCCGTACATTTACAGCCGAGTTCAAAAAGCAGATGGTACAGCTGTACCAAAACGGAAAAACAAAAAGAGCTATCATTGATGA
>NZ_MWMM01000020.1:0-42709 GCF_002189605.1 Pseudobacillus badius | reverse complement strand
TTGGAAAAAATCACATAAAAATCGCTTGTCTTTGATACCTGTTTTTCAAAAAACAAAAAATCAAAATTGTATTTTTTTGACATGCGGAAAGTCAGTTTGCTGTCATGTTTAAGTTTTTCCAATACGAAGCTAGGTTCCCTAATACTAAAAATGAGATACCTAGAATAGTTATCGAATACATCGCAAAGCAGCTGGAGATGAACCCCGATATTTTTTCTGAGTATGATTGGACCGGTCGTACCATTACCTATCATCGTTCGGAAATCCGCACCTATTTTGAATTTCGCGAAGCCACTCTGCAGGATGTAGATTTAATGACAGACTGGCTGTGCCAGCACGTGTTACATCATAGCCATGAATTCAACTATGTTGAAGACAAGTTATATCAACAATATAGAGAATTAAAAATTGTGCCTCCCACCCCAGATCGAGTAGAGCGTCTTATTCGCTCTGCTACCTACTCCTACGAAGACCAATTTTTCACTACTATTTATCAAAGGCTTTCTAACCAGACCTGCGAGGGACTTGATAGATTAATTAATCATTTAGAAACAGTTGATGATTCCCCAGAAACCAAAGAAGCGTTAACGTTCCATGAATTAAAGTCTGATCCCGGGCGCATTGGATTAGAAACAGTTTTTAAAGAACTACATAAACTTCAAACCATAAAAGAACTGCAATTACCCTTTGATTTATTTAGCGATATATCACCAAAGATTTTAAAGAAATATAGAAAGCGTACAGCAACCGAGGATATTCGTGAATTGCGTCGGCATCCACCGGAAATTCGCTATACTCTTTTATCTTCCTTCTTTTGGCTTCGAAGAGCAGAAATTACAGACGATCTGATTGAGCTGCTTATACAAATTATCCATCGTATTAATGTTAGGGCCGAACGTAAAGTGGATAAAGAATTGATACATAATTTAAGAAAGGTAAATGGGAAAAATAATCTATTGTTCCAAATGGCTGAACAAGCGTTAGATAATCCAGACGGAATTATTCGGGATGTCCTCTACCCTGTTATCAGCGAGGAAACACTTAAAGATTTAGTAAAGGAATTTAAGCATACGGGGCCTGCCTATAAACAAAAGGTATATACCATTATTCGTTCATCATACAGTTCCCATTACCGCAGGATGGTTCCCCGTATTTTGGATATGTTAGAGTTTTGTTCAAATAATGAAGCTCATCATCCAGTAATTGAAGCGTTAGAACTTATTAAAAAACATACAACTTTAAATGCTCACTTTTTCCCGAAGTCTGACCAAGTTCCATTAGATGGTGTGATCCGTCCCAGTTGGAGACACCTCGTCGTGGAACAGGAGACTTCAGGTGAAGAGAGAATCAATCGCATTAATTATGAGATTAGCACTTTGCAAGTCTTACGTGACAAGTTGCGATGCAAAGAAATATGGGTACCCGGTTCGGAACGATACCGTAATCCAGATGAAGATCTGCCGCAGGACTTTGAACTGCGTCGTGAAGAAAACTATAAGGCGCTGAAAAAGCCAATCAATCCCGATGAGTTTATCGCACATTTAAAGGGAGAAATGACAAAGGCATTAAATAAATTAGATCAAGAAATCCCTAAAAATAATAAGGTTCGTATTTTAACAAAAGGAAAGGGAAATGGAAACGGTCGAATATCTATCTCTCCTTTTGATCCGGTGCCGGAGCCAGTTAACCTGTCACGACTAAAAACTGAAATTATGAAACGATGGCCAATGACGAGTTTACTAGATATCCTCAAGGAAGCTGATTTGCGTGTAAACTTTACGGAACTTTTTAAAACAGCTGCATCGAGAGAGGTCATTAGTAAAGATTTGCTGCAGAAGAGGCTTATCTTATGTTTATACGGTTTGGGGACAAATGCAGGGTTAAAGCGAATTTCAAACGGGGAACATGGAGAAAAATACAAAGACCTATTATACATTCGGCGAAAATACATTGATAAAGACAATCTACGTAACGCTATTGCTGAGGTTGTTAATGCCATTTTGCGAAATAAAATGACAGATATATGGGGAGAAGGGACAACTTCCTGTGCTTCCGATTCCAAAAAATTTGGTGCGTGGGACCAAAACCTAATGACTGAATGGCATATTCGGTATAGGGGCAGAGGTGTAATGATTTACTGGCATGTGGCTAAACATTCAACCTGTATCTACTCTCAATTAAAATCATGCTCTTCTTCTGAGGTAGCGTCTATGATTGAAGGGGTTTTGAAGCATTGTACAAACATGGAGGTTGAAAAGAATTATGTAGACAGTCACGGTCAAAGCGAAGTAGCTTTTGCCTTTTGCCATCTCTTGGGGTTTCAGCTTATGCCAAGACTAAAAGCTATCCACTCTCAAAAGTTGTATAGGCCAGATAGTGGCATGAGTGATGCTTTTCCTAATTTACAACCCATACTTACAAGACCTATCAACTGGGAATTGATTCGTCAGCAATATGATCAGATGATTAAATATGCTACAGCCCTGCGTCTTGGAACAGCAGAAACGGAGGCTATCTTAAAACGATTTACCAGAAGTAACTTAAAACACCCGACTTATCAAGCCCTTTCTGAGTTGGGAAAAGTCATTAAAACCATTTTCTTGTGTGATTATTTGGATTCTGAAGATATTCGGAGAGAAATTAACGAAGGCCTCAATGTTGTAGAGAATTGGAATTCCGCCAACGGCTTTATTTTTTACGGAAAAGGTGGAGAAATTTCAACAAATAGATTGGAAGACCAGGAGGTTGCTGTTCTTTCCCTGCATTTATTACAAAATTGCCTTGTGTATATAAATACACTCATGATTCAATCTGTTTTATCAGAAAAGAAATGGATGGATATGATGACACCGGAAGATCTGAGAGCGTTAAGTCCGCTTATCTACAGCCACGTAAATCCTTACGGCATCTTTAAATTGGATATGATGGAGCGAATTCCAATTGAAGAAGCGCAATCAGAAATGGTGTATTTTTAATTTAATTCCTTATTGCGGGTAGTGACAGCTTCGCTGGTACTACCCCTTTTAGATGGGTTTGAAACAACTTCAAATCATGTAAAAGGGATTATTCCTAATCTATTAAAAGAAACTGGATTTGTCTCAATTGAAGAAACTGGTCAATTTTCCACTATTACGGGCACACTAAGGGCATATAAAGCTTTTAAGCCATAAGCTGTTTGATGTTTTATTAGACTTCTTTGATTTTTAGTACATGTAATTTTTAAATGGCCATAGTACTGACAATAAAATTTTTAAAACAGAGAGATGGGAATGACATACATGGAGAATATCTCACCTTTAAAAGCAGTTATGGAAATCTGGAAGGTTAAACGAGGCAAACCAGAAGACATTCTCTCTCGGCAACAATCTCGTTTAGCTGACCTTATTAATTTTGCAAGATCAAACTCTCAATATTACGCACAAAAATACAGCGAGTTGCCTGAACGGATTACAAGCTTACAGCAAATTCCTCCAGTCACCAAATCAGAACTCATGGACCATTTTAATGATTGGGTAACTGATCCAGAAATCACCATAGAAGGTGTGAAGGAATTCGTGTCAAATATGTCATTAGTTGGATATCTTTATTTAGGGCGCTATATGGTTTCGACCACTTCAGGGTCAACTGGAGTACCTGGAATCTTTATTCAGGATAAAGATTCAGATACTATCATGAAAACATTGATGGCTATTCGCGGAACAACAAAATTAAAATGGAGTGACATATTGAAAGTAGCAGCCAAAGGTGGACGAAATGCAGCGGTATGCTCTACAGCTGGACATTTTACAGCATTCTCCACTGCTGAACGCCTACGCTTAAAACGACCATCAAACGGAAAAATAAGAGCTTTTTCTATCCAATCCCCCCTTTCCACGCTCGTCAAAGAATTGAATGAATATCAACCAGCTTTAATTGGGGGGTATGCAACAGCGATGGAAATTCTAGCAGAAGAACAAAAAGCAGGTCGGTTAAATATTCAGCCTGTAGCGATCCTTTTGGGGGGAGAAAAATTATATCCAAATGTTCGTGAGAAACTAGGATCCGTTTTCCAAGCTCGCGTTCTAGATCTTTACGGCGGTACAGAAGCAACAGCCATGACTTTCGAATGTGAAGAAGGTCAGTTTCATGTAAATACAGATTGGATTATATTTGAACCAGTAGATGAATATTACCAACCTGTGCCACCAGGGAAGCAATCTCATTCGGTTCTAATTACAAATCTGGCCAACAGAATACAGCCTCTTATTCGTTATGAACTAACTGACCGTGTTATCATGTCCCCAGAATCATGCAAATGCGGGAGACCATTCCCGGTCGTTCAAGTAGAAGGGAGAACGGATGACATTTTAAAATTCTCTACCAACGGTCAAATCGTTCATATTCTGCCCTTGGCTCTCAAAAACATTTTGGAGGAAATACCAGGCGTAAGGTGTTTTCAACTAATTCAAACGGCACCAGATCAATTAACAGTACGTTTAGAAGTGGACGAGGGTAATCTTAGAGATCAAGTTTGGGAAAATGTTAGAGAAGCCCTATTAGATTACTTTGCAACGCAGGGACTAACTAACCTGTTAATAGAAAAATCGGATGAGTTGCCACAAAGGAACCCTAAAAGTGGAAAGTACCAGCATGTTTGGGTTGATTATCATGAATAACCAAATGGTAATGTATCTGGATTTATACAGAATGAAACGACTAGAATAATGACTTAAAAACCGATGATTCCTTAGCGTAGGAAAAATCGGCTTTTTTTAAGTCGAAATTTGCTTAGCGTGGGTTTTATGTCAAAATGTTGGTGGTTCCCCTGATTGATCTTGATGAAGCGGGGAACAACTTGCTGAGGGAAATCAAAGCTGTACATCCGTCACAAAGATTTTTAGGGCTCGTACCTGATTCATTAGATCCTTTTTCAATAGATGATGTCAGCGGCATAGATAAGGCACATTTAATTTCAAAACCTTTTCACATTAATGAATTAATCATCAAAACAAAGGATTCCCTGTATAGACGCACAGATCATACGCTTGAAAAAAATTAAAAAGCTGGACAGTGAAAAACTACACACTAGTTATACGTCTTTGAGAATTCCTGCATGAAACGCCCTAACAACAACTGTTTTGGTGAGCGACGCCAGCCCTTCCGGTTAAGGAAGAACTGGCGTTGCTGTTTTTTGTATATACTGATCGATCAGCGCCTTTAAAGAACGGATATCTACCGGCTTCACTAAATAATCGTCGAACCCGGACTCTAAGGCATATTGAATATCCTTCTTAAGTGCATGGGCACTGATCGCAATGATGGGAACCTCTTGATATTCGGGGAGGCAGCGGATTTTCTTGCAAACCTGTAAGCCGTCCATCAGTGGGAGGTTAATATCGAGCAATACTAAATCAAACCGCTGCTCTTGGACCAGCTTGAGCCCCGACAGCCCGTCAGCTGCAGTCACTAACTCAATGTTGAAAAACACTTTAAATTGCTCTTTCAGCAGGTGCCGATTTTCTTCATTATCCTCTATATAAAGAACTTTAAAGTTTTTTTTATCTTTTTCCTTCAAGAAAGGGGCCAGAGGGGCTTCAGTGGTTACATTTGCCTTAGGAAGCTCTATCCAAAAAAGCGTGCCTTTATTCTTTTCGCTTTCAACCCCATATTGTCCATTCATTTGTGTCACAAATTCTTTAACAAGAGATAAGCCGAGTCCGCGCCCTTCCGTAAGGTTTAATACTTCATCGCTGCGATAGAAGGGCTCGAAGATTCTTTCAAGATCGTGATCATGAATACCGGGTCCGTTATCCCGTACTTCAATCCTGGCTTTATCTTTCATTTCCTTATATAAAACAGTCACAAGTCCCGACGTTCCGCCATATTTGATGGCATTTGACAGTAAATTCATTACTACTTGCTTGAGCCGCAGCGGATCTCCTTCTACGAAAAGAGAGCTAGCCGGGTGTATATTAGAGGTGATGACTACTCCATTGATCTCGGCAGAAGCCATCACCATATTGATGCTATCCTGAATAATCGTCACCAGATTGACAGGTTCTTTGGCAACTTTACTGTTCCCTTCCTCTAATCCGACGTAATCCAAGATGTCATTGATTAAGTTAGTTAAATGAATAGTCGCATTTTTGATTTTCCCGGTGTGTTTATGGATCGTTCCCTGTGCTTTCAACTCTATCATTTGGGCATAGCCTAAAATAGAGTTTAGGGGCGTACGCATTTCATGACTCATCATGGAAAGAAATTTAGACTTTGCCAGATTTGCCCGCTCTGAGGCGATTTTTTCTTCTATCAATGCTTGTTCAAATGCTTTTCTCTCCGTTAAATCGCGGGCAATGATCAGGTAATAGGTTCTCCCTTGAAAGTAATGGCAAGAGATGCTCAGATCAACAGGTATCTTTTCCCCATCTTTCTTTACCCAGCTCACTTCCACAGTCATTTTCTTTTCTTGTTCGATTGTTTGCGCGACATGATCAATTATTTGCTGATACTCAGGAGCAATAATTGCCTTGGGGGGCATTTTCTTTAATTCGTCTGCCGTGTAGCCAAGTAATTGGACCACAGCCGCATTAACTTCATAGAAAAAAGGCTTGCCCCGGTTCGCGCAACAGACCAGCAGCATGGCATCTTTAGATGTGTGAAAAATCTCTCTGAATTTTTTGTTTAATGAGAGTGATAACTTAAATAAAGCCTCTTTTTCCTTTATCGCTTTCTCCAGTGACCGGTTTTTATGCTGCAATTCTTCCATTATAAGCATTCTCTCTAGTACGTGGCCGACCTGCTCACATATCTTCTCGATTAAATCGATCTCTGCCTGGGCGAAAGCTGCCCGTGATTTAGAACCAAATGACAACGTGCCGAGAACTTCTTCACCGGCGATAAGCGGGTGACACACATAACACTGGATGCCCAGTTCTTTTATCCGTTGTAACTTGGGGTCAGAAGAAGCCGGTATGTGATTGGCGACCACTCTTTCCTTCAGCTGGGCTACATATCCGCAAACCGCTTCTCCATATTCAAGCTGTTTCCATTGTTTAGCCTCTGAATGACCAATGCCCTTATAGTTAATTAAACTTATTTTTTGCGCCTTAGGATCAGCCAAATAATTGAAATAGATATCTAATCCCAGCAAGTCTGCTAATTGATCGAATAAGTGATCCAACAGTTCTTTAGGTTCTTTGCTCAATAACAGCCTTTGGGTGACTTCGTCCATTATTTGCTGTCCACCCTTAGTTTGTTCGACAAGTCCTTTCACTGTATCGCCGGAAGTTGTATTTTTAATGACCAGAACAAAATCCTCTTCGTATGGAAAAATAGAGATCCTCATCCTTTTCTCCCTGCCATGGTTAGATAGTATAAACTCGGCCTGGCTTTCCCTATTCATTCCTATATCCTTTTCTATTCCTGGAAGAAGATTGGTGACGGGTATTCCGCTTAATTGATCGCCGGTTATTCCAAAAGCCTTTCTTCCGGTCTCATTCATATATTTCACATTTAAATCCGCGCCAATTACGACAAACATCTCATTAGACGTGTGTATGTTCATTTTCCTCTCCTTATATTTACTGAATATCCGATGGCTCTTTGATGAAAATGACTGGTTTCTCTTAACATAGGAGGAAAATAAAAATCAAATAGACCAATCTCCGTTTCTTTTTTTTATATCAAGTGATCTTGAAGGCTGACAGAGGCAGTTCCTTTATCAAGCTGCTTTTTAAGTCTTTAAAAAATAAATCTAGAACCATTTTACTGCAAGAAGCACATTTTTTGTTAAAAAATATGATTATCTCTTTAGAAAATAGTAATAGTTTATATCAATAGTTTTTAAAATCTATCAAGCAAAGGAATGTCTATATAATTAACATTTTTAGAAAAACGAGTGAACTTTACAAACTTTTAACAGGGCGTTTATACAGTCATGAAAGTGACACTTTAAAATAAGTGGAGGCTTGTGCAGGATAAGGAGGAAAATCATGAAGAAAAAGTCAGTTTGTTCACTTGCTTTACTTGCTTGTTTATCTGTTTCCCCAGTCTCCCCTGAAGGGGGGATGAAAGGAATGATTTCCGCAACAGAAGCAGCGGCGATCGATCCGCAAAAAAATCCCGCTCTTTTGATTACTGAGCTGGTGCCGGATACGGCGAATGCAGGGAAAAGCGATGGCTATGAATTTATCGAAATCTACAACAATAGTAATCAGTCCGTCTCATTAAAGGATTACACTTTACTGTACCGCTATCCGGAAAGCGAGAATAAGCCGGATGCCGAGTGGACATTTACAGAAGCGAAAACAATCCAACCGCAGGAAACCATCGTGGTGTGGGTGAAGAATAGCGCCAATGCAGATATGACTCTTGAGGACTTTAACCGCAATTTTCAAACCGATTTGAGTGCTGAGCAAGTAACAACGGTAGAATCAGCCGGAATGGCGAATACTGCTTCGCGCACCCTTGTGCTGGCGGATACATATAAAAACGAAATTTCAAAAGCAAGCTACACAAAGGAACAGGTGGCAGAAAATAAAGGAATTCAATATAAAATAGCGGACGACCAAAAGAATATGGAGGTTCTTCACTCAAATGAACCGGCTAATCCAGGAGAAGTACTGCCTGATCAAGTGCCAAGCGAGCCGGTTCATAGCGGGCAAGATTTAAAAGCGCCGGTTATTGATCATACGGCAGTGACGGCCGCCGATGCCACGGAGGACTTGCGGCTTAACGCTCAAGTAACAGATGAAACAGCTGTGAAAAAAGTAAAAGTGATCTATCGCTTCGGTCAAAGCAGCTCTTGGAAAGAAGCTGACATGACAGCACCTGAAACGTCGCCTCATACATACACAGTCGTCATTCCAAAGGAAGAACTGATTAGTAAAGAGATGTCCTATCGCATCGAAGCTTATGACGGGAACCAAACGGCGACAACCGAAGAATTTAAAGTAGCCATCAAAGGAAGCAGCTTTGATGCGCAGAGAGCACCTGCACTGTTAGTGACAGAACTAGTTCCTGATTCTGCCAATGTGAACGATCTGGATGGCTATGAATTCATCGAGGTTTATAACAATACAACAGAAACGATTAACTTAAAAGACTATAAACTGCGCTATCGTTATCCCGCCGAGGGACCCGAAGCCGATTTGGTTTGGGGACCAGAAAAGGAGGACGTCATGCTGTCATCCGGAGAAACGATGGTATTTTGGATAATAAACGCAGGCAATAAAGACAAGTCTGTAGCTGACTTTAACAAGCATTATAATGTGAATTTAACCGAGAACCAGAACATTGTGAAGGTTCACTCCGGCGGGATGGCTAACAGCGGGGCGCGGGGAATCGCTATTGCGACGAATACAGGAAAAGATATTTCAGTTGGCTATTATAACGATGAAGGCACAAAGGATGACACTGTGGCGGATAAGGGCATTTTCTATACCTTCCCCCAAACGCCTGGCGACACAGTAATGAAAAAATACAGCAGCGGCACAGAAGCAGCCACACCCGGCGCCAATGCAGACATACAAGTACCTGCGGAAAAGGTGACAGTGGAGCCTGATACAGAAAAGCCTGTATTAACGGATTTAACAGAAGCCGTCCCTGTATCTGAAATGAATGATGTGAAACTAACCTTTGATATTAAAGACAATCATTCAGTGAAAACAGCTCGCTTATTTTATAAAAATAATGAGGAAGCGGCTTATCATTCGGTAGACTTAACTGAAAACTATGATGACAAACTGTATCATCATACCATTTTTTCGCCAAGCTTAATCGGCAAGCAGGAGATTGAGTACTATGTAGTCGTATCTGATGGTTCAAATGAAGTGAAAACAGCCGCCAAATCTATTTCTATTCTGCAGGATGACAAGCAGACCGGGATTGGATTGAACGTAGAGAATGACTCTTTACTAAATAAAACGGCCTTAATCAAAGCATTTCACTCTCAAAATTATGCGGACACGGCCGTCAAGATTGATGGACAGGATGTCACGGAAAAAACGACTCCCGCTCTCGCTGAGCCTGCTTATTTTGCTTTTGATGTGAAGAAAGTAAATTTGTACTTTAAAAATGGCGTAACGATTGGCGATGAAGCGTTGCATATTTTTGATGATACGATTAATACATATGTCACCAAAACAGTGCCAGTGGATCCGAAATATTTTGAGAAAGGCAAAGAAGCGGTGATTTCGATTCGTTCAGGAACAAAGGTATCGCCTTTTGATAAAGAGTCAGAGGAAAACCGCGATGATTTTTATGTCAAAAATGTACGGTTAGTGCTTAAAGACGGCACAGTTATCTATGACCCGGCCTACAGTGATCCGGACAAAGAACTATCAGTCGGTGACGGTTCATCCGCAAAGCCGGTAATTGATTTTGCCTTTGCGGTTCCTGATGAAAAATTCACAGCAAAAGCTTATAAGTGGGATACCACTCAAGTCAAGGAAGGCAAACATACGATTGAGGCCGTTAACGGCAATGAGAAAAAGCAAGCCGCCGTCATTGTCGATAACAGCGCCCCTGTACTGACACCTTCTGTAGAAGAAGGAAAAGAATATAAAGGCGACTTCACGATTCATGCTGAGGTGGAGGATCAGTTTTCCGGAGTGGATCAAATGACTGCGGAGCTGGATGGCAAGGAAATTTCTCTGCCGTTCCATACGTCCTCCGCCGAACTGGAGCCTGGGAAACACACGCTAAAAGTGACAGCCGTAGATCAGATTGGAAATAAAGCTTCTAAAACAGTCACATTTGCTGTGGTGGAAGAGCAGCCGTTCAAGCCCGAAGCTGTTTCGCCAAAGGATGGAGCCAAAAATGTGCCCGCCTCTACAAAGCTGAGAGTAAAGGTGGCCGATCCTACGAAGGATGACCTAGATGTAGAATTTAAGCAGGGCTATCAGTACAAGGCAAACGAGAAGCAGCACATAGCTGTCTATCAAAATAACGCGGACCGTGAACCCCCGAAAGCAATGATTCCAGCCGGGGAAACAGAAGTGAAAGAAGTGGACAAGCTGGAAAAAGCCGACCAGCAATATGTCACAACAAAATCTGCGGATCAGTTTCCTTACCACCGCTTTGAGGTAACCGTGGATAAAGAAGTGAACGACACGGATGAGATTGAATTAAATTGGGAAGGCAAATCACTCATTGGACGAAAGGTTTCCATGTATGTGTGGAATTACAAAGCAAACAAATGGGAGCTGACCGAGTGGAAAATAGCAGAGAACGACAAAAACTTTAAGCTGCGCGGCTCGGTTAAAGGTCCTGACTATGTCAAAGACCAAAAAGTGCAAGTAATGGTCCAAGACGAAATTGCCTCAACGACCCAGTTTGACTACTCTTTTATTTGGATGTCTGATACCCAGTATTACTCTGAAAGCTACCCTCATATTTTTAAAAGAATGACTGAATGGGCAGTGGAGCAAAAAGAAGCCATGAACATTAAATATTTGTTCCACACGGGTGACCTGGTCGATGAAGCCGATCAGGACTATCAATGGAAACATGCCGATGAATATATGGGGTATTTAGATAAAGGAAATATTCCTTATGGGGTGTTAGCCGGAAACCACGATGTCGGACACAAAACGGGCGACTATAATGAGTACGGAAAATATTTTGGAGCAGAGCGCTTTCAATCTAAAGACTACTATGGAGAATCCTATAAGAATAACCGCGGACATTATGATTTAATCAGCTCGAACGGCAATGACTTCATTATGATTTATATGGGATGGGGAATCACTGGTGAGGACATCGCCTGGATCAATGACGTGCTGGCTAGATATCCGGAAAGAAAAGCCATACTAAATTTCCATGAGTACCTGCTTGTTTCCGGAAACCGCAGTCCGATCGGCGATAAAATCTACAACAATGTGGTCCTTCCTAACAAAAACATTATAGCGGTGTTATCCGGCCATTATCATGATAGTGAAACGCTAGTAGATGAAATTGATGACGATAAGGATGGAAAACCGGACAGAAAAGTGTACCAGATGCTGGCGGATTACCAAGGAGGCCCAGAAGGCGGACAAGGATTTTTACGCATTATGCAGGTAAATCCAGTAGAAAACAAGATTTATATGAAAACATATTCGCCTTACTTAAATCAATACAATTATTATCATACGAGCGAATATCCAGGCAAGGACGAATTCGTCATTGAAACAGAGCTAACACCAAAAGAGAAGGTAGTAGCGACAGATGCCTTTGAAGCCAATGTCTACACCAATAAAAAAATGGGAGAACAAAAAGGGGTAAAAGATCAACAAACCGCAGAAGCAGATTGGAGCCATCTTGAAAGCAACAAAGAATATGGATGGTATGTAACAGTAAAAGACCAATTCAAGGGAGAGGCCCGCTCTGATATTTGGACATTTGAAACGAAAGCCGATGGCTCGAACGGCAACGGGAATGGGGGGATACCTGTCCCTCCAGTCACAGAAAAGCCGGACGTTCCCGGTGAAGAGAAAGCCATTGAAATGACACAAGAACACATTCAGATAAAGCCGGATCAATGGCTGATTGACTTAGGAGAAGAAAAAGCAAACCGCCTGAGCATTCAATTGCCGAAAGACCTGGTGGAAAGTGCCGCAAAAAGCAAACAGCCGCTGCATATCGCTTTTCACACTGGTCACGGGATCACTCTTTCACCGGAAAACATGGCGTACTTACAAAAGCAGAATGGCCCTTTTGTCAACATACAAGTAGCGAGAACAGAGGAGCCTGGCCAGTCGTTTACATCGGAGGCCGTTGATGTAGCCATTTCTTCAGGAAGCCAATCGATCGTTGAGGCGTTTCCAACACCGGTTGAACTCAGCTTGAAGCTAAATGGCCCTGTACGAAAAGATCAAACCACTGGTGTGCGTTATGACGAAACGTCGAAAAGCTGGGAGTATGCAGGAGGCTATGCACAAGGGGAGAAATGGGTTATTCCCGCACGCCGTCTTTCCACATTCGCTGTGATGTCCAATAACAAAACATTCAAAGATACAAGCAGCCATTGGGCAAGAAAAGAAGTTCACTCGTTAGCTTCCAAACTGGTGACGAGCGGAAAGACAAATGAACGGTTCGAGCCGGAACAAAAGCTGACACGAGCGGAATTCGCGGTTCTTCTTACCCGGTTGATGCAACTCCCAGTGAAAGAGTATGAAGGTATGTTCAAAGACGTCCCGGCAAAGAAAGAGTGGGCAGCTGCTCAAATCGAAGCCGCCAGCCGGGCAGGAATTGTCTTTGGAAAAAAAGACGGCCATTTTGATCCGGATGCCAATATTACCCGTGAACAAATGGCGGCGATGATTATTCGGGCGATCGAATATCAGCAGCCAGAACTGTTAAGCTCTATCCAGTCCAATCAATCCTTTACAGATGAAAAACGTATTAATGATTATGCAAAAGAAGCGGTGAAACAAGCAGCCGAACTCGGTATCATCTTTGGCCGGTCCAACGGCAAATTTGACCCCAAAAACGAAACAACAAGAGCTGAATCAGCCGTTATGCTTTACCGCATGCTGAATATCCAAGAAAAATAAGCAGAAAAAAGCTGTCCTCCAATGACCAGGCTGAGTCATTGGGAGGGCAGCTTTTTTGTAAATACATATTTATCTAAAGTTGATTGCCGATGACAAGCCCAGCGGAAAATCAACTAATAAAGTTTTTATGCTGTATATCCGCCATCAACAGGTAAGTTTACTCCTGTAATATAGACGGATTCATCAGAAGCCAAAAAGAGGGCAGCGTTTGCTACGTCTTCGGCGTAAGCAAATCGTCCAAGTGGGACACGGCTTAGTACCTTTTGGGCATTAGCTTCCATATCATCCTCCTCCTTTCTTTTCAGAAATTGTTGGAGCATAGGGGTTTCTGTAAACCCTGGGCAAATGCTGTTCACCCGGATGTTTTTTTCACCAAGGCTCAGGGCAAGTGCACGCACAAGGTTGCTTATTCCACCTTTAGCCGCTGAATATACAGGGCTAAAGTAAGAACCGACAAGTCCTGAAATAGAGGAAGTGAAAATAATTGAACCTCCCTTTTCCTCCATAAATGGAAGCGCACATTTTGTCATAAAGAAACCGCTCTTAATATTAAGGTCTAGAGTGAAGTCGAATTCTTTTTCCTCGACAGTCTCAATGTTAGCAGGACCGGGTGTGCCTGCGTGGTTCCATAATATATCAACCCGTCCGTACTTATTGCCAATGTTCTCAACGGTAGACTGAATAGCTTGGACATTGGTCATATCTGTTTTAAAGAAGTGACATTCTCCTCCCTTTTCGCGCACTTCTTTAGTAACTGCTTGTCCGTTTTCTTCATTAATATCAAGAATGTTGACTATTGCACCTTCTTTAGCAAATAAAAGTGCGCCGGCCTTTCCCATCCCCGATGCTCCTGCAGAAATAATAGCTACTTTGTTCTGTAATCTCATTTTTTTAAACCTCTTTCTAGTTTATTTTGTTAAAAGGGTGCTTAACCATGGAACGTAGAGAAGGACTAATGTAGCAATGATTAAGGCATATAAATAAGGGATAGATCCCTTAATGACAACACTCAGTTTTTCTTTAAAATGTCCGCTTACTACAAACAGACTTAAGCCGACTGGTGGGGTAATTTGAGAAATCATCATACAAGCAATCGTTAGAACACCAAAATGGATCGGATCGTATCCTAATGCCATTACTGCTGGATAGAGAATCGGAATTGTAATGTATAAAATCGGAACAGCATCCAAGAACATCCCGAAAACAAGGAACAAGGCAAGGATTGCTAACATAACAAGCCATCCCGGAAGAGATAAGGCGGATACATACTCTGTGATTTGCTGAGGAACCCGTGCGTAAGTTAATGCTGTTGAAAATAAGGTAGCTCCGCCCAACAATAAGTAAATTACAGTTGTGGTGACCATGGAGCCTACTAGACTCTTCTGGATGTTTGCTTTCGTAAATTCTTTGCGGTTAAAGATAAAGCTGATAATAATAACATAAATAACAGATACAGCAGCCGCTTCAGTTGGAGTAAAAACCCCTTTATAAATGCCGCCTAATACAATAACAGGCATTAACAATGAAGGAAGAGCAATGAAGAAAGATTTCATGATATCTTTACTGCTGCTACGCTCTTTTCTTTCTGCTTTATCCTTAATACTAATGACGATAGCGGTAAGAATTAACAACGCCGCAATAAACAATCCTGGCACGATACCAGCAAGAAAAAGATCAGCTACGTCAATTTTTACCATGGATGCATAAATAATCATGTAAATACTGGGCGGGATCATCTGGCCTAGTGTGCCGGCAGAAGCAATGACACCCATGCTGTTCTCCTTGGAATACCCAAGCTGAATCATTTGTGGAATCATCATAGATCCAACAGCTACCACTGTCGCCGTAGCAGAACCAGAAAGTGCACCAAATATTGTAGCTGTAAGAACAGCTGCTGCCGGCATGCCGCCTGGTAAATGTCCAATTAAGTTGTTAACAAAGCCAATCATATTTCTGGCAGTGCCCAGGTGAGTCATTAAGTTACCTGCCAATAAAAAGTACGGAATTGCTAATAAGATCCATTTATCTGTTGCGATTAAAAATTGAGAGATAATAGCTTCAAAGGGAAGATCCAAAAAAACAAAAGCTAATATTCCGCCGCTTAAGCCTAAAGACAACCAAATAGGTGCTCCCATAATCAAAAGGATGGAGAATATAATAACCCCGACAATTAACATAGCTTGTCCTCACTTTCTAATTCTCTGCACTGCGAATGAGGCAAAAGTCTTTAATCATTTGAATCAAGGAATAAATACACCCAAAAAACATGCCCATAACGATTGCAAATGCTGGAATGACCATTAACATTTCGCCAGAGAGAGTTTTTAGCTGCATACTGTTTAAAGAAGTAACCCATATAACTCCTGCGTATAGTAAAATAGCGAAAGAGATAAAAAGAATGATCCCAATAATAAAATCAAGGATATGCTTACTTTTTCCTTTCAGATAATCTTCCAGAAGAGACATTTTAATATGTTCATTTTTTTTGATAAGTGGGCCTATATAGGCAAAAACCCCATAGACAATAGCATAACGACAAATCTCCTCTAATATTTGATAAGAAACTCCAAATTGATACCTTAAAATGACACCTATAAACGCTAAAGCCACACTCAGTCCCAAACAAAAGATAGAGAATATTTCCAGCGATTTATCCAGGAGTCTTGTGGAGTTTTCAAGTTTTTCTATTCGGTTCATTACTTCATCTCCTTAATGACTCATTGTTATTAGTACTTAGTATTTAACCTTTAACAGAGAATCAGAGCTTACTTCGTCTCTCCTATCAGTCTTTTTGCTTCTTTAATTAACTCAGCAGCTCTGGGCTCCTTTTTGGCATAACTGTTCCAGACGGGAGCCGTCGTTTTTTTCCATTGTTCAATCTCCTCATGCGTGGGGTAATACGTTGTCACGCCTTGTTCTTGTTCCAGTTTGCTGTAGATCTTAGAAACTTTTTTTCGAACGACTTGATCCGCATGTTGTTCGAGATCCTTTCCTGTTTCTATAAGGATGTTCTGTAGGTCTGTTGGAAGAGAATCAAACTTTTTCTGTGACATGATCACCGGCATTACATAGTTCACGAAAGGATAAAGGGTTTGCGTCTTAACTGGCAGTTTATTATCGTACAAATAAAGCGGCACAGTAATTAACCCGTCAACTACTCCTTGTTGCAAGGCAGTTGGAAGCTCAGTGCCTGGAATAGAAATGCCGCTGGCTTTAATTGCTTTTAAAGTATCAGGTGCAACTTGTCCGCCAGGAGTACGCAGTTTTAAATTGGCAGCGCTGGAAGTGTCCGTTATTTTCTTGCTCTTATTTGCTGTCCAAAGGGAAGCAAATAAGTCAGTTGAACTCATGGCAAGAACTTTTAATCCTTTCTCTTCTGCCATCTTTGCAAGCAACCGGCCGCCTTGTTCACTTTCTATAAATTTTTTGCGGTTATCCAAGTAAACATTGGGGTCCTTAGGATCGTAATTGAATAAAAAAGGCAGATCAAAGAAATACCAAATAGGATCGAAACTTCCTGCAATAGAGGATAATGAGTGGGTCATGTCAATTTGCCCTTGTAAAATTCCAGGTATTTCCTGTTCGGGCGGCATCAATTGAGAACCAGAATAAATTTCTAAAGATAAACGTCCGTTGCTTCGTTTTTGGATCTCCTGGTCAAACCATTCCATATATTCATGATGCAATGTTCCCATTTGGTAAGGATGAGAGACTCTTAAAACATAGGTTTCTTTGGCATCAGCGGATTTATTTCCCCTAGGCGAACAAGCGGTCAGCAGAAGTGCAAATATAAGCAGCAAAGTTAGCGTCTTATACCTTATCATGTTTTTACCTCCTTTAAGCAAACGTTGATTTCAGCTTGATATAGTATTTAAGCCTACTGATCGTTTGGCGATATAATTGGTCGCAATGTTAAACAATGATTAACATTAGCCCTTCCTTATCAAGCTAGTTATGTATTAGCAAAAAACGTGCCAACTTATAAAAGCGCTTTCCAAGAGGTCTAAACCCTTCTTTCCTTACTTTACCGGTGAAAATAATCACCAATAAAATAGGGAAAAAGCAAACAGCCATAACATAAAAAGTTTTTATAACAATTATAGGAGAAGATTTACACAGATAATATGTAGAAAATTCCGAATACTCAACTATGTTTTTTCTTTAGCAAACAGTATAAATTGACCAGTATACTATAAAATAAAGGCGGTGATTTTTTTCAGCGAAAAGTGACAAAAATCACCACTAAAGGCTAATCAGGTATAATAAACATAATGAAAAATATAGGAAATCAGGAAGAGGGAAGGAAGAGGATGAAAGTTACTAATTCATTAATGGATTATAACCAATCTGGATCAGAATTAGAGCATTATCGTGAACTATCAAAAAAACTTGAAGTAATTATTGAATTTTCAAAGGATGGCATATACGTAGTGGATCGAAATGGAGTAACAGTGCTAGTTAACCAGGCATATGAAGATATTACTGGCTATAAGCGGTCCGAGCTCATTGGTCAGAATGTTCAAGTATTGACCGAGAAAGAATACTTTGATCGGTCGATTTCCCAATTAGTTTTTAAAGAGAAAAAACAACTATCAATCATCCAGAAAATCGGAAACATTGAAAAGATTGGCGAAAAAAAGGAGGTAGTTGTAACGGGAAGCCCGGTATTTGATGAGCAGGGAGAGCTGGATTTGATTGTTATCAGTGTGAGTGACATTTCCGAGATCAGTAAAATCAAGCAGGAGCTAACAAAAGCAAAGAAAATGGCTGAAATCAATCATCATCGTTTTTCTTTTCACATGGGGCATGAGCAAAACCAAACGATTATCTTTAAAAGCCGCCACATGAAAAAAGTATATGAGAAAGTTAAACAAGTGGCGCCGTTTCCAACTAGTATTCTCTTATCTGGCCCATCTGGTGTAGGGAAAGAAATGATTACCAATTTAATTCATCATTTTAGCGATCGAAAAGACAAACCCCTGATTAAGATTAATTGTGGAGCGATTCCAGAAAATCTGCTGGAGTCGGAACTATTTGGTTATGAAAAAGGATCTTTTACAGGAGCAAAGCAAGAGGGAAAAGCAGGATTACTGGAACTTGCTGATGAGGGAACGATTATGTTGGATGAAATTGGAGAAATGCCATTATCCCTTCAGGTCAAATTACTTCGTGTACTTCAAGAAAAGCAAGTGCGCCGCATTGGAGGAAGCAAAACAAAAGATCTGGACATACGGATTATTTCTGTTACCAATAAAAATCTAGAACGATTAGTGGAGGAAGGGGTATTTCGGGAAGACCTCTTTTATCGCTTAAATGTTATTTCTATTGATGTGCCACCGCTGGCCGATCGCCCTGAAGACGTTCATGAGTTATTGACTTATTTCTTTTTATATTTTTCTAGAAGCTACCATATTGAAAAAAAGATTTCTGAGGCTGCAAAAGAATTGCTTACTGCTTATCATTGGCCAGGAAATGTCCGCGAACTTAGAAATCTAGTTGAAAATTTAATTGTTTCTGTTCCTGAGGATACAATTGAACCTTATCACTTGCCATTTCGAATTGCACAAGTAGAAAAAGACGCCAAAGACTTGACACTGAAACAAAAAGTCCAGCGTTATGAAAAAAAATTAATTCAAGATGCTCTTCAAAAAAATCAATCGATTCGCCAAACGGCTGGTCACTTAGGCATTCACCATACAACACTCGTTAAAAAGCTGCAAAATTGGAAACAGCCATAACCATATATTTTGATCTATCGAACAACGAAAAGCATGGCAATTATAATAATAGAGGTACAGTTTAGGCATTTTTACTTTTCTTGTGACTAGGGGGACATACTACATGTGCGATGGATTGTTTCTATTCTCAAAAAATGAAATTTCTAAAGAAAACTATTCAAAAAAGAGGATCTTTCTTATGGATATGAAAATAAATACGAATAAAAACTTGACGAATACCTATCCTTATACTTACTTAATCACCAATCAGTTTTGTTCATGTGATTTGGTCCAGCCTAAAGCATTGTCTGCTAAATTAGAAGATAAACAACGAAGGGAAGAACTGTTGGATCTTTTGGAAGAAATGAAGGCGAGTGTTCCTAGCTTCGCTCTGCTCACTCATAGTTTTCAAGGATATTTTGACGAAGAACTCGTAGAAATTAAAGCTGTGAAAAAGATAGATAGAGTGGACAACGAATTTGTGGATTCACTGCATCCGGATACGTTATATAAAGTCGTTAATTATTTATGGAAAGGGTGAGGCTTTTTCAGGAAAGCCAGTCTGCTTAACGCTTAGTTTTTATATCATATAAAGAGCGGCCGTTTTGAACACAGATCGACCAAAACGACAGCTCTCTTTTATGTGTTCACGCAGCTCTACCTATAAGAGTCATGAATGGGATGAAACACATCTTCCACGGCATTTCTGACAACTGAGAAGTGTTCAACATTATAGTGGCCATGCAACGTCCTATTATGGTGCTTGATAATTTGTTCGGCGCTTAAACTATCACTGGCGGTTGTCGAGTGTCCATCACCGACTAAAGTGACATCGAAACCGCTAATAGTGGCCGTTCTAACTGCGGTATCGATACAGTATTCCGTTGCGCAGCCCATAATCACAACATGTTCAATCTCTTGAGATCGCAAATGCTTGAGCAGCCCTGTCCCATGAAATGAATTAGTGGCCGTTTTATCGAAAATTACCGCTTCCTGAGGCACGTTAATTTCAGGATGAACTTGAAATCCTTCTCCTTTGCCTTCAGCCACATCGAGGTCCCTGACACAAACGACGGGAACATCAGCCTCCCGTGCTTTTTCTATGACCAAATTGATAGTTCTAATCAGTTGATCTTTATTAAAAACCGGGCGTTCTCCTTGATTTCCATCAATTAATGCTTGCTGGGCATCAATAATTAATAATGCTTGTTTCAATATCATTTCCCCCTTCAGATACGGAAAAACGGATGAGCCAGAGGTTTTCCCCTTTATGCTGTTCGCACTAAAATATTTTTCGTTCGCCATGGATGCTGCTGGTGTTGTTTTAATTTTCTTACATTTAAATAGTAGCATATGGTGCTTAAGAATGCTTTTTCTCTTTTATAAAAAAACAGGATAATGGGAAAACTTACAGGTATTCCTGTGCGCTTTTGCGAGGTTTTCTTCCTTATTTAACCATTGGCTTCCTTGGAGGAAAACATTTTACTCATTAATATTTAGATGTTAAAATATACTCCACTAAAAAATATTTATATAGGAAGAAGTGAACAAAGTTAGGTGAACAAAAAAACCATTATTTCTAATACCATCCTATTTGTGGTCATTGTTGCTTTCATTATGGCATTTAGCGCGGTGTTTGGTCAGAAGAACGTGCTGATTGGCGTTACAACAGTGACTGCAATGTTAATGTTTCTAGAAAGAGATTTAACCATTCACCCGGTAAGCAACACAGCTAAGTTAGTTGTTTTAAACCTTTTAATTGGAGTGGCTGCTTTTCTGGCTGGTTTAAATATGTGGCTGGCTGTCCCTATCAACTTTATTAGCATGTTTATTATCAGCTATTCTTTTTTGTATAGCTTACGAACTCCGCTGTATCTGCCGTTTTCTTTACAATACCTGTTTATCTTGGCGTTCCCGGTATCCATCGATCAGATGCCTCTCCGTTTGGCCTCCCTGTTGTTTGGAGCCTTGGCAATTATGGGCTTGCAGATGCTCGTAAATAAGAACAAAATTGCCAAAAGCGGCAGCAAGAAGGTACAGGCCATCTGTACCGCCTTGATAGAAAAAATTGAGCAGGTCAAAAAAGGAGACAATACTGATAGTCTGAATGAGCAGATTGCCGCAGATATCAGCAGTCTGAGAAGCATGATCTATGATAAAAGAGAGAAAGGGTTCTATTTGACGGAAGAAGGACAAATTAAGCTGAATTTATCGGCTTCCCTTGAAAAGATTAATTTGCTGTTAAATAAGACCGCAACTGAAGAACTGCCGCCGGAAATATTGGACGATCTGGTTCGCTGCTTGCAGTTAGCCTCTGCTAAGTTAGATCCTAAACAGCCGCAGGAGAATAGACAAGATTCATTTTCTGATATCCTGAGCAAGTATAAGAGTGGGCATACCCATTCATTGCTCGTATTAAGTATTTTAAACAACATCGATTTCTTGAAGGATAATTTAACGGCGCTGGAATCAGTAAAGAAAAAATCGCCTAACATGATGAAGACGATCGAACAAATCCCGCTCAACTTCCGTAAATCGGGATTAAAGGACACACCCTCTCATACAAAATCCATGAAACTGTCTTATGCTGTTCGCATGGCCTTAGGTATCAGTATTAGTGGTTTGATTGTCGACTTGTTTGACTGGAGTGAAGGGCGCTGGATGATGTTTACCGTTTTTTCCGTCGTGATTCCGATCTATGAACAGTCCCGCCAAAAAATGCGCGACCGAATTTTTGCGACGGTTGTCGGTTCTATCCTAGTTGTCATTCTCTTTACGATCTTCCAGGATGCGACAACAAGATCCATTTTGTTAATGGTGGGCGGGTACTTAATGAACTATATAAAGGCGTACCGCTACAGCACCATTATCGTTACGTTTTCAGCGATCGGAGCCGCTGCCCTTGTCACAGATGCCACTGAAATCCTGACGATCCATCGTATCGGATTGGTCATAGCGGGAATTATATTGGCCCTGCTCATTAACAGATTTGTTCTTCCTTATAAACAGCAGGATGCGACCAACGACCTGGAAACGATGTATACAGATGTTATTAATGAGATGATGAAGGAAGTAATCGAAAAGGTTAAAGATGCCGGAACCCATCATGGAATTAAAAACCTGTTGATGGTGACAAGCATGATTGAGGAACGGATCAAGCTTCATCATCATGAATCAAAAACCGATCCCAATGTCGAGTGGCTGCAGCATCAGCGTTTAGCTGCGTGTACATTATATGAACTATACTCATGGATGGAGAAGTATGGAGTGAAAGAATCGGCCGTTTCAGTTATTGTGTCTTCTCTTCAAGGGCTGTTAGGCCGTGCGGAGAACGACTATTCTTTAAAAGCAGCCATTTCCAAGCTGAAAGAACAAATCGGGGCTGCCTCCAACATCCAAGACCAAATGACTCTCAACATGATTCTTGAGATCACAACGGAATTAGAAGGGGCGAGAGCAGCCCGTTAAGGTACGTGCTATCTGATTGTCATCAAAAGCCTTCTGCCATTCGTGCAGAAGGCTTTTGATGATTTCGTGCCGGCTCACACAAGCCGGCCTTCTTTATTAACAAGAAATAACCCGATTATAATAAGCATCATTCCCAAAATAGAAATCATTTCAAGACGATGGCCGAAAATAAGGTAATCAAACACGGCTGTGACTGGCGGAACAGCGTACAGTAAACTCGTGACGTTCGTCAGGTCGCCTTTTTGAACCATATGGTAAAACATGAATGTGGCTCCTGCTGATATAACGAGAACCATCCACCCTAGGGAGACAGCAAATAAAGGAGCCCAGTTCAGGGATTGATCAAATAATAACACAAGCAGGAAAAGGAGCAGGGCGGCTCCGCCATATTGAATCGCCAGATTGGAAGGCTGGCTGATTTGGATGTTTTTTTGCAGGAGAGTGCCGATTGTGATGCTGAAAAGTGACAGAAGGGCGCTCGCAAGACCCGCTATTGTCACTGTGCTGATTAGGATGCTATCCGCCACAACGAGCATTAAGCCAATAATCCCGAAAAAGAGCCCTATCCATTGCAGCGGCTGTCTATGATTCTTAGAGGCTATCGCTGTAATAATCGGCTGCGCTCCCAAAAGTATGGCCAGTACCCCAGGGGATAGATGGTTATCCAGCGCCAGAAAATAAAAAATTTGATAGCCTGCCTGCATGCAGATACCAGTGAACAAGACATAGCCCCACTCTCTCCATGTTGCTGGCAGCTCTGTTTTCATATAGAGCACGACTCCCCAAAAAATAAAAGCAGACAGCAAGAGCCTTAAAAACAGAAAGATAAACGGGTCGGCATAACGAAGCCCTAATTCAACGAAAATGGCTCCGCTGCTCCACATCAGAATGAAGGCGCCCGGGATGATTTTTTTCGTTAATTCGGTTTTTTGATGGTGTGCTGCTCCAATTGCGTGTTTCATAACAAGTCCTCCTGTTTTACCGAATGTCCTCTATCTCTTGTTCTCATTATAGAAGGTTGATATCGATTAATAAAATTGATATTTTAAAGCATAATGATCAATTTTTTTAAAGTAAGGGGTGAAAATAATGGAAATACGCTATCTGAAAACCTTTAAGACAATTGTTGATTTAGGAGGCTTTACAAAAGCTGCGGACTATTTAGGATACGCCCAATCAACCGTTACGTTTCATATCAAGTCCATTGAAGAAGAAGTAGGAAGCCCAGTCTTTGACCGTATTGGAAAAAAAGTATTTCTTACTGAAACGGGCCGCCTCTTGCTGCCTCATGTTCAAAAAATGCTTGCTGTTTATAAGGACATAAGGGAGGTAGCAAGCTGTGGAGAAGAGGCGAGAGGGGAATTGGTAATCTCCGCACCGGAGGCCCTGCTCATTTACCGGCTTCCTCCGGTCATCAAAAAATTTAAGGATCACTATCCCCTTGTTGACCTGAAACTGAAGCATTTGAATCCTCCTGCATTGAAATCGGAGTTAATCCAAGGGGAAGTGGACTTGGCTTTTATTATTGATGAAGAGAGGGAAGAAGAAGGTATTTACTTTGAAAAGCTGGTGAAAGAGCCCATGGTGCTTATTTCTCATGATCCGATTTCCCTCCATGAAAAAGGATCGCTAGAGAACCAAGTGTTTCTTTTCACCGAAAAAGGCTGCAGCTATCGCGCCCTGTTTGAAAAGGTAATCAGCCACAATCTCAGCCGCGAAAAACCGGAAGACCTAAAAGGAATGGAATTTTGGAGTATAGATGCCTTAAAGGAGTGCGTCCTCTATGACCTTGGCATTGGCGTATTGCCATACATAACCGTAAAAAGAGAAGTCGACCAATCCAATTTGCTGGCGCATCCAATCAAGGGCAGCGCTCTTTTCACCCAGCTGGCTTATCACGAGGACAAATGGATTTCTCCTGCTTTAAGAGGGTTTCTTGATGTGATAGGAACATGCAAAGAAGGATGGGAAAGAGAAGCCGAAAGACTCTCTTAACCTATAAATAAAGATTTCTCCTGCTTTTCAATAAGGTCTGCACTTAAAGGCCAAATGCTCTTTCCGTCTGGCTTTCCGTATTCATTTACCATATACTATGGAGAACAAACAAACGAAAGGAGGCGGGGAGATGCTTCATTACTGGAGAAAAAATGGGGTGCTGCTGCTTTTAGCGCTGCTGTTTTTTGCGGGACTGATCTTGATTTCATTTAGCATGGAGCGGGGAATGTATTTAGTGTTTCTTTGTTTACTAGTCATTTACAGCAGAAGCCCCAAACACCGCTTTGTTGCTTTAATCTTTTTCACTTTCCTAGGAAGCTTTTTCCTTTTTCAACTCACCAATCAGCTATTGGCAGACAGATTTGATTTATCAGAAGAACAGCGAATTCTTTGCAACAGAAGTTTATTGATTTTAATTATAGCGGGGTTATACATACTTCATCTCTTTTATAAACAGAAAGTATCATTTTTCCAGCAAAAGCCTGAGTGGAATCATCGCATCGTTTTGCCCTTCCATTCGACTAGCGTCTTTCACTTCTTGCTCATTGGACTCATAATCAACGGAGTCATCTTTGCTTCGCTGATCATTCAGCAAGAATTCAGTTATCTCCAATCGGTAGTTGTATGTGGCTTGTTATTTTCCATCATCAATTCTGTGTTTGAAGAAGTGATCTGGCGTGGTATCGTCCTCTCCAGCCTGCAGAAGAGAACATCGCTTTTTTATGCGGTGACAGTAACAAGCATCGGCTTTGGCCTCATGCATCTATCCATTGGGTTTTCTTTCAGTGCCAGCTTGCTATTTTCTTTTGCCGGTCTTGCTTACGCGTTTATTGTATGGAACACAAAAAGTATTTATCCGGCCATCTTATTTCATTTTATAATTAATATGGGCATGGTTCTTAGTGGTTGGGTGCTTTAATTGCCGCCTCCTGATCTCTTCGATCCATCGTACCGTACATAGGAGCAGGGAACAAACAGAAAATGGATAAATATGAGAAGAACAGAGGAAGAAGCAGATTAACAGTCAAAAGAGAGAAACGTCTTGGCGGGAAAGGAGCGGATCATGTGCTGAAGTTACTTCGGAGTCTTTTTGCTCTGATCGTTATAGCTTTAGCAGCTATTTCACTAATAACCGGCCGGTCAATGGAGATGATGGCTTACACTCAATTCTTTCTAGGGGCGCTGCTTCTAGCAATGGGGTTCAGTGAGCTGCAAGAAAAAAGAAAAGGGATGGCATGGTTTCTTTTTCTAGTGTCTGGTCTAACCTTAATTCAATCTATCTTTGCTTTCATATAGGAGAGCTGTTCATTTATATTAAGCAAGAGTTGTGCTAGTCTGCAAGATTCATAAAAAAGGAAAAAAGAACGGACAGGAACCAAAAAGTGGTTTATATAAAGTAAAAGCGGTAAAAGGTATGAGTATAGGCCCCTGCATCTTTAAAGAAAAAAAGATAAGGAGGATCACGATGAAAAATAAGACATTGGCAGTGTTATACTTGCTTCTCTTGTTCGTAACAATCCTGATAGGGATCTATCACTTTTTCATCAAACCTTTAGATACTGCATCCATGATGATCGTAGCCGTGATTAACATTGCATTTACCACACAAATATTGTTTATGTCTAGGAGAAACGGAAAAGAAGTGTAATAACTTTCCATAAAAGGTGGTGAATGACAATTAGAAAGGTGCTTAGCTGTTTGTTAACCATTGCCTTAGTCTTCGGTTTTGGATTGGTTACCAATGAGGCGAAAGCAGCAGGGAATTGCTCAGGCAAAAATAAGGTGGTCACAAATAAAGAGCATTCAGTGCAAAAGCAATATGTCTACCTAGATTCATGCAATGCAGCAAAGCTATCCGCCAAGGTAGCGAACAAAGCCACGAATGACTCTTTTATGGCGGCCCTGTCTGCATTCATTCCTGGATTCCAGCCATTTAGCGTGATTGGAGCCTTATCGGCGAAAATGGAAAGCAACAAAGGGAATGATATAGCTATTGCGAACTCTTCAGGTGAAGGGGTAGTCATGTCATTTGAAAAAGATTTGATGAATAAAGATTCTTACATGCTGTGGGTATACAAAAAAACAGCCTCTCAATAATCTGCTCATCCGTTTTTTTAAAGAGCCTTTTACGGCTCTTTTTTATTGAATCTAAACTCCTAAAACACCCCACCATATTAAGCGGGGCAAGAAGGAGAGGCCTGCCCTTTAACAGAATTTCAATCGTCAAAGCCCTAAGCGGCAAAATCTATCATTTATCAGGGGATGGACATGGCAGATTTTTGAATTTACGCCAGAAATCAGTCAAACATCTTGATTAAATGGGTGGCCCTCTTGTTTATGCAAGCGGGACAGTGAAACTTTTTCTGGGTGTATACCGTAAACAGATGGGACAGGAGGGGAATTTGATGGATAAGCTAAAAAAGAAAAAGAGTTTATCAGAAATAAAAACAAGTTATTTTGCCCTGTTCGGAGCTGCCATTGGAGCTGTGATCGGATTAGTCGCTTACGTGAATAATTGGTTAGGATAAAGGTATTGATACATAAATAAACATTTGAAAAACACCCTGTCGTTCAAGCGTAGGGTGTTTTTTGTGTTAGAATATAATTACAAATAAAGAAATAAAAGGAATGGTCTTTTATATGGAAAACATAAGCAATTTTATCCTCATCCTCATTATTACACTGACAATATGGTCTTTTGTGTTATCGTGGATTATTAAAAGCGCTCTAGAGAAAAGCAAATTGAACAATATAGACGCTAGCCTGGAAAAGATTCTTAAGGAACTGGAAGAGTTGAAACAGGACAGATAGGCTGCAGCATCAGCCGCACGCAGTCTGATCTATGGAATGCTTTACCAAGCAATTCTTTATCCTGTATAATCGATAACAGTGAGCCATTGAAGGAGGAATGTGTATGAAAAAATTAGCTGTATTTTGCGGATCAAGCAACGGAGCCTCCGCTATTTATATAGAGGAAGCAAAAGCGCTGGGAAAAGAATTGGCAAAGCGCCAGATTGGCTTAGTTTATGGAGGCGCCAGCGTAGGTGTCATGGGAGCCGTGGCCGATGCTGTCTTAGAAGCAGGCGGACATGTCACCGGCGTCATGCCAAGCTTTTTGGATGAAAGAGAAATCACTCACCGCAACTTATCCGAACTGATTATTGTGGAATCTATGCATGAACGAAAGGCGAAGATGGCAGAGCTGGCAGAGGGCTTTATTGCTTTGCCGGGCGGTCCCGGAACGCTAGAGGAGTTCTTTGAAATCTTTACATGGGCACAGTTAGGATTGCATAAAAAGCCGTGCGGACTACTCAACGTCAATCACTATTATAACCCGCTGATTGCCTTGTTTAATCATATGACGGATGAGAAGTTTCTGCAGGAAAAATACCGCTCGATGGCTCTTGTGGATACGAAGCCTGAGGGCTTGCTTGATCAATTTGCTGCTTATCAGCCGCCAGCGGTAAAAACATACATAAAAAACGAATCTCAAACGTGATGAACAGCAGCCACTCAGCTGACGAGCTCCTCATTCTATAGGGAGCTTCTGTTTAGCGGCTTTGCAGATAGGAAACAACAAATTCTGGAGGATCACAAATGGAAAAAGCAAGATGGCCAAAGGTCGGCGTGGGAGCAGTTATAGTAGATGAAAATGACCGAATTTTACTCGTTTTGCGCAAAAAGGCGCCTGAAGCGGGCTGCTGGAGCTTGCCCGGGGGCAAGGTGGATTATATGGAAACGATAGAAGAGGCCATAAAACGCGAAATTAAAGAAGAAATTGGAGTGGAAATTGAAATTTCGCGATTGTTGTGCGTCACGAACCATATCATTCAGGCAGAAGATGTTCACTACGTCGCTCCTACATTTATCGCCCATATTATAAAGGGACAAGTACAAAATAAAGAACCCCATGCTCTGGAAAAAGTCCAGTGGTTCCCGATAGACGAGATGCCGGATTCTATTACGTTGACCACTGACTATGCGCTGAAGCAATTGCGCTAATAGTTTAAGAGGATGCGAGCCTTTGTTCATACATACACCGGCGTCATTTTGAACGGCCAATGACGATTCTTAATTATCCACTGGCCCAAACTTGCGCATAAAACAGCTCAGAGTGCGAGCTCCGAACTGTTTTATGCGGTCTATTCGATTCACTCACCTTCAGCTTTGTGTTTTGCCCCGATATAGAAGGAGAGTCGTTACGTTTAGCACGACAGTCACAATAAGAAGAACGGCCGCACTAAATGCAACGCCTCCCATTATGTCCATAAGAGCTGTCCAATCCCCAATTTTCACAAGATGATAGGTATTAAAAATCTGAAAACAGAGTGAAATAGCACAAGCGCTGATGCTCATAACAGAAAAAGCAGCCCAGCTCTTGGCATGACGCTGAAGATGAACAGCGGGAAGTATCCAAGCAATTAATCCGAACACAAGGCTGCCAATATTAAGTAAACCCACCATATTTATATCCCCTTTTTTCCTTTTTATTGCTCCATTGCTGCTTACCGCATTTCTTTTTAAGCCAGCTTTGCGACACCGTATGGTTTTTGATCTGCCAGCATCTCCTCCCGAAAAGTTAGTCAGTATGTTACAATTAATAACATTAATGGATTAACACGGAAAACGAAAGAAAGGGAGGAACGGCATTGAACATTCAAAAAGCGGCGCTGTTGGTTATTTCTTCATTGATACTCGCATTGTTTATGCTGGCTAATACAATGACACCGTCCCCTGGCACCTCCTCTGGAAACGGCAATCCCGCTCTCTTCATTCTATTTATTCTAATCCCTTTATTTATAATAATGGTTGCTTTATGGATATCCCTTCTTCATACATACCCGTTCCGTCTGCCAGTTTACCTTATGAGTATGTTCCTTATTGTTCTCCATCTATCTATAGCGTTTGTCTATCAAAAAATACAATTGGCCCAATATCGGGAGGTCATCGAAAAAGCGCTCATTAAAAGAAATGGCTTTGCCGATGCCGCCTATATCGAAGACATTACTGCGGGATTGTCCTTCCATGTCAACAATCAATACTTTAACTTCAATACCTATTTAATGTTCCTGACCTTTTCACTATTCAGTGCTATGTTATTTACTCTTTTGGATTTTTGGGAAAAGAGGAAGAAAAATGGGCAGCCAGACTTTTTCAAAAAAGAAGGAGGAGGGAGACGATGATTAAATCGGTGAAAGGCCAATTGATTTTATGGGTGTTCGTTGCAGCCAGCTTCATTTATCAGTCTTTCCACTATATGGAGTTTACTGGAGAGAAGGAATTTCGTTTTTCCCACACGCTGGCTTACGTTCTCATGATTTTATCCGTGTACAATGCGGGAATGTTCACACAAAAGTATATCCAATCAAAGAAGCAGTCAGACAGCGTTAACTAATCTTGTTCTTCTCTTAAAATAGAAAGTTCTTAGATAGCAAAGGAGATATTTTATGTATCAGTTGGTGCAAGGTCAAATTCAAAGCTCAAAAGACTCTTTCTTGCCATATACCCTCATTCAACAAGAAAGAAAAGGAAAAAGTCTCTGTATTGTTTTGCCTGGCTTAAGATATACCGTTCATTCTCCGGCTTTATACTATCTTACGAATTTGTCTTTAGATTTGAGAATGGATGTCTTGCATATCAATTATCAATACGGGCAGCACTCCTTTTTGTCCTTAACAAAGGGAAGGCAAAAGGCAGAAATTATACAAGATGTTGGGCTGGCTCTGGATGAATTGCTTAATAAATTCCAGTACAGCAACTTTTATTTAATAGGAAAATCGCTAGGAACCATTCCAATGGCCTATGAATTAACCCATCGAGGGGTAGCGTCAGGAAAATGCGGATTTACAACGCTAAGCCCATTTTCAAGACGATTCCCCCAGTTTTAACAACGTTAAGAAAGTTTCAATGGTCTTAAAGAATCTAACGAGACCATTTTCTCCGAATTAAAATGGTATTCTCCAAGTAAATTAATATGTTCCCAACCTAGAGGTGACATATGGTGCAATAATTCTTCATTAAAACTACCTGACCGTTTTTGATATTCAACTGCCTTTGTTAGATGTAAAGTATTCCAGATACTGATGGCATTGATAATTATGTTTAAGGCACTGGCCCTTTGCAATTGATGCTGTACGGTTCGTTCCCTAAGCTCGCCTTGTTTTCCGAAGAAAATAGCTCTTGCCAGTCCATTCATGGCTTCTCCTTTATTCAATCCTTTTTGTATTTTTCTTCTTAATGATTCATCCGAAATATAATTCAAAATAAAGATCGTTTTTTCTATTCGGCCCATCTCACGTAAGGCTGTAGCCAAGCTGTTTTGTCTTGAATAAGAACCTAATTTCCCCATAATAAGGGATGCTGAAACTGTTCCTTCCCTTATAGAATGAGCTAATCGCAAAACATCCTCATAATTCTCTTTAATGACCTTTGTATTTATTTGTCCACGTAAAATGACTTCTAATTTTGGATACTCACTTGCCTTATCTATTGTAAATAATTTCGAGTCTGATAAATCTCGTATTCTTGGAGCAAATTTAAATCCTAATAAATGAGTCAATCCGAATATTTGGTCTGTGTAACCAGCAGTGTCTGTATAATGCTCTTCTATGTTTAGATCCGTCTCATGGTGCAACAAACCATCCAAAACATTAATCGCATCCCTTGAATTAGTATGAATAATCTTTGTGTAGTAAGAAGAGAATTGATCACTAGTAAAACGGTAGATGGTGGCTCCTTTTCCGGTTCCATAATGTGGATTTGCATCTGCATGTAGTGATGAAACACCTAGCTGCATTCTCATACCGTCTGACGAGGATGTTGTACCGTCTCCCCAATAAGAAGACAATTGTAGCTTGTGATGAAAATTTACTAATACAGCTTGGGCTTTATTCATTGCGTCTTCATACATGCGCCATTGAGACACATTGGCTAGTTGCTTATATGTAAGCCCGGGTGTTGCTTCAGCCATTTTGCTCAAGCCAATATTCATTCCCATTCCTAAAAGAGCAGCCATAATAATGATTGTTTCTTCTTTATCTGGTTTTCGTTTGTTAGAAGCATGTGTAAATTGCTCATGAAATCCTGTTATATGGGCAACATCCATCAGTAAATCGGTTAATTTTATTCTTGGTAGCATCTGATACAGGCTTGCACTAAATTTCTTTGCTTCTTCTGGAACATCTTTTTCTAATCGTGCAAGTGACAGCTTTCCTTTTTCAAGAGAAACTCCATCTAACTTGTTGGAATTAGCAGCTAACCACTGTAACCTCCCATTAAGGCTGCTAGTTCTCTCTGTAATATAGTCCTTGAATGATAAACTAACCGATAATCTTGTATTCTCCTTCGTTTGATTCCATGTATCTTCGGAAAACAAATATTCCTCAAAATCTCTATATTGTCTACTGCCCACAATAGAAACATCACCAGCCCGAATATGCTCCCGAAGTTCTGTTAAAACAGCCATTTCATAGTAATGCCGATTGATTGTTGTACCATCATCCTCGTATAAATGCTTTTTCCACCGTTTTGAAATAAAATCCAAAGGTGAGTTATCAGGTACTTTTCGCTTCCCAGATTCGTTCATTCCTCGTATAATCTCTACAGCTTGTAAAAGTGGCTCATTCGCCTTTGTGGAATGAAATTCCAATACCCTTAATAGGGTTGGCGTATATTTTCTAAGAGAATAAAATCGTTTTTGCAGTAAGTCTAAATAGTCATAGTCGGCAGGACGTGCAAGCTCCTGAGCTTCTTCCACTGAAGAAACAAAAGAATTCCATTCAATAACCGATTCTAAAACCTCAAAAACGTCTAGTTTTTCCCGTTTTGCTTTGATTAAAGCTTGTCCGATGTTCGTATAGTGTATAACCTTCTCATTCAGCTTTTTCCCGTTTTGTTTCTGAATTTCTTCTTGAGCCTTACGGCCTTTTGATAACAGACTGAGTATTTGTCTGTCGTGAATTTCAAAGGCTTTATCCGTTAAATCCTGAGTAAGGTGTAATAAATAGACGGTTAAAATCGAGTATCGTTTATTTTCTTGAAAGTCACGGAACGCATAAGGCTCATATCTTGAACCTAAGCGAGATAGCTGTAACAAGCGATTGCGATGCAAATGATTAATTTGTACCGTTTCTAATTCCATACCTCGTATGTATTCGAGTCGTTCTATTACTTTTAGAAATGTTTCGGATGAAGGATGACCCGGTGGTTCCTTTAACCAACCCAATATCGTTTTATTGGATTCGGATGGATGCTGCGAAGTAATGATCTCTTCAAGCTTTTCTTTTTGGTTATTTGTTAGAGTTTGACTAACCGTATTAAATAGCTTCTTTTCAGCCATTGCCCTTGCCTCCCACACCAATCTCTCAAGTGTAGTGATAGCAGGCAGAATGATTTTCTTTTTTCTTAGAAAATCTATACATTCATGTAGTAGATGCATGGCATCGCCATTTTCCAAAGCTAATTGATGAAGATGCTTAAATGCTATTCGATATTCTTTTAGTGTAAAAGTTACAAAGTCGTATTCACTTCGAATTTCTTTCAAATGATCCCAAAGTGTATTTTCTCTTTGAGGATAAAGACTAATCGAAGATGAAGTGGCACCGATTTGTTTCGATATATAATGTATGACTGAATCCGGGATGTTTTTGATATGAGTGTATGGCCAACTGGGATACCGAAGAACAGCTAATTGAACGGCGAACCCTAAACGGTTTTCTTCCCTCCTTCGTTTATTGATAATTTCTAAATCCCGTTTGGAAAAAGTGTAGTAGGTTCCTAGCACCCACTCATCTTCAGGAATTTGCATAAGGACCTGTCGCTGTTCCGATGTAAGCAATTCTCTACCTCTCGCAACTTTCATACAGTATCATCTCATTTCTGTAATTATTCAGTTAATTAGTTCAATTATATATCAATAGAGTGTACTCTATTGATACAAGTATAGTAGACTGATAAAATCATAGTTAAGAGTGTCTCATAAGACTTGTCTCAAAAACGAGGTGAAATTTTGCAGAAAATCGGTTATGTACGCGTCAGTTCGACTAGCCAAAATCCTTCAAGACAATTTCGGCAATTGAACGAAATTGGAATGGATATTATTTATGAAGAAAAAACTTCAGGAGCCACAAAAGATCGTGAACAACTTCAAAAAATGTTAGAGGATTTACAGGAAGGTGACATTATTTATGTTACAGATTTAACTCGGATCACTCGAAGTACGCAAGATTTATTTGAATTGATTGATTTAATACGAAATAAAAAGGCAAGCTTAAAATCACTTAAGGATACATGGCTAGATTTATCAGAAGATAATCCATATAGCCAATTCTTAATTACGGTAATGGCTGGTGTTAACCAATTAGAGCGAGACCTTATTCGTATGCGTCAGCGTGAAGGAATTGAGCTCGCAAAGAAAGAAGGGAAGTTTAAAGGACGGTTAAAGAAATATCATAAAAATCACGCAGGAATGAATTATGCAGTAAAGCTATATAAAGAAGGAAATATGACTGTAAATCAAATTTGTGAAATTACAAATGTATCTAGAGCTTCTTTATATAGAAAGCTATCGGAAGGAAAAAAATAAGCATTCATTACTTATATTAAAAATTTCCGGGGATTGTGAAACAACGTACCTAACCAAGCAGGCTATTTCTATAAGGAAGTATCAATATTTGTTTATCTAACTAGGCACGATCATCAAAGGGTTCCGAGTACATTTTAACGGAGATATACGCTAAACTCAGATTTAAAGCAAGGCTGTATTTTCCGAGAACACTTTATAAAAAACAACCTTAGTCAATCACAAACGAAGGTTGTTTTTATAAAGTCATGGTCTAATTAAAACAATTGCTGTCCCAAGAGCATACTTGAGACTGAAAAGGCACCAGCAGGTGGTAAAACATTAGTATATATGGGAGGTCCCAAACGGGGTGTAAAGGTTGTAGCAATCCAATTTCCATATTCACCAGCCAGCAAAGAGGGAGGTTTCATTATAAACCGTCCACTTAAAACGAAATGCCGAATGCTTATAGCGGTCTCATCAAATATTGTCAAGTTGCCAAAAAAGGAGGCATATGGTGAATCGAAACTTATTTGTTTAGCGCTTTCGTCCCAATACCCATTAATCGGAATAGGTATACCACGAAAATTAACTGTACCTACTACTTTGTTGTCTACAATGGAATCAATGGTAAGTATACCTCTAATAATGGATCTCCCCGCAATAGAAGCATCAATCCCCCATACGGATGGAAAGGGGATACTAACTTTTGCTGTCTTTGGAATTTTCAAAATTAACCTCTCCTTGATTATTTTATGTATGGATTGAGTTGTATTTAATCATAATCCTGTAGTAATGATACAGTATATGCACAGAGAATCACTTAGGTGTTTTGTTAAGAAAGAAGCATCAATAATCAATCAGCCTACTGTCTAGATGAACAAGAGCTTGCCTGACCCACGAAAAATATGGAACATTAATTCCTGCTGCTCATACATATGGTCTCGCATTTGGAAAATTTCTTAGCTTTAAAATAAATCATCTGATTCAATGAAATGTAATGCCTATCATCACCTATTTTTATATGTACCTCAGACGAATACCTATACCTCCGTTACTCTTCGATCATATTGTATTTGTACGAGGTGGTGTAAAATGTTTAAATTATATTTAGATCCTGGTCACGGGGGAGTGGACCCAGGAGCTATTGGCAATGGGATGCAGGAAAAAGAAATTACCTTAAATATTTCCCATAGCATCCGAAATCTCTTGGAAAACCATTATGAAGGCCTGCAAATTAAAATGAGTAGAACAGCAGATATTACGCGCAGCTTGAAAGAACGTACAGATGATGCGAATGCTTGGGGTGCAGATTATTTTCTATCCATCCACGTTAATGCATTTAACGGTTCAGCTCATGGGTATGAAGATTATATTCATAACAGTTTGTCTGATTCATCGAGAACAGCGTTAATTCGGGACATTATGCATGAAGAAATTGTCAAAGTAAATAACTTGCATAACCGTGGTAAAAAAAAGGCCGATTTCCATGTACTGCGAGAAACCAGAATGCCCGCTTTATTAACGGAGAACGGATTTATTGATCATGCAAGCGATGCCCAAAAATTAAGAGACCCGAATTGGCGGCAAGCGGTTGCCCAAGGGCATGTTAATGGGTTAGCACGCGCGTTTAATTTGAAGAGAAAATCGACTAATCTGAAAAGCAATATGGCTATTAAACGTGTAATTGTTGACGGTGTGCAAGTAGGGGCTTACGCAGAAGAAGAAAATGTGTTGAGAACTGTACAACGCAACCTGAGAACAGCACAAAGGATTATTATTGAAAATGTGTAGTTTCGTTGGGAAAACGGTTGCTTGACTGCGAGCACGTTAAAGTTTTATCAAAATGGATAGCTAGGCTGGATGAACAAAATATACGCTAAGCCTTTGTCGTGACGGGCTTAGCATTTTTTTCTTGCTCTAAGTTGGTCCGGCCGATATAAGCCAGGACTAGCTTAATATCAGATGAATAGAACGAAGTTGTTGAGGGAATTATAGCTCATGATGTTTCTATTTCCAATTGTTGAATTTGAGGTGAGTTTTTGCCTAAGATTACTCCTATTCAGTCATACATGATTATTATGCTTTCGGTTGGATTAATGAACCACGTGATTATTATCCCTTTACTACTCGAAGCATCAAAGCGAGATGCCTGGCTCGTAGTGCTTCTTGTTTTTGTCGCTTCACCTGTCTGGATTGGTTGCTTGAACTACATCATTCAAAACATGAACAATCAACACATTAAAAAGTGGCTAGATCAGCACTTTGGAAAGTTTTTATCTGCAATCTTAGTGATTATTTATAGTTTGTTATTATGGCTCATGGGCTTTATTTCCTTAAAAGATACTCTAACATGGACAATCGCATCTTACTTGCCGCAAACACCGATACTAGTTCTTGCGGGAACCACACTTGTTGCCTGCTTCTTTGCTGCTTTTCAAGGACTCCGTACAATTGCAATTGTGAGCGGAATATTGTTGCCATTTGTTGTTATTCTAGGTCATCTTGTGGCGATTGCCAATTTTCAGTTTAAAGATTATACCCTGCTTTTTCCTTTGTTAGAAAACGGGACAGCTCCATTATGGAAAGGTGTTCCTTACGTTGCCGGGGGATTGCTGGAGTTGTCTTTCTTGATGTTGCTGATTCAGCACAAATTAACAAAAAAACCAGGATTTAAAAGCTTGATGTTGATGTGCTTCATCCTTACAGGACTTACGTTAGGACCATTGATGGGATCGATTGCGATATTTGGCCCTGATGAAGCGGCTAACCAGAGATACCCAGCTTACGCTCAATGGAGAATCGTTAGACTGGGAGAATATGTGGAGCATGTCGATTTTTTTTCGATTTACCAGTGGCTATCCGGTACATTCATTCGTGTGTCCCTTTCTATCTATCTCTTGGGAGAATTGTGGAATTTACAAAAACGCAGTTGGTTACCCGTGTTATTTGGCGCATTGGCCATGCTTGTTGCCATTTTGCTGCCGATGAGCGACATGGCTTTTCTAGACTTGTTAGGAAGGTTTTATTTTCCTTCATTTTGTATCTTTACAGTAGGGACCTTGATCCTGTATGTTGGTCGAATGATCATCTCAAGAATTCGCCAAAAGGAGTGACTAGCTAGGATGAATAAACTATTCCGACGAATGAAAAGATTATTTGGAAATCAGGGGGCAGAAAGCAAGAGGCCATCGCCTAATACAGAGGCAACAGTCTTGCAACCACTTAATGAACAATCACTCATCCAACACTTTAAAATGTGTCAAGATGTTAAGCACCATGTTTACAAATTAAACCCTGATGATGAACAATCGAGAATCCTATTGCTTTATTGTGAGGGGTTAAGTGACAACCAAACATTCATTCATGAAACTGTGCTTCCTCATTTGACCCGATTTTATGAAAACAATGGTTTTCATCATCAGGAGGAAATAGTCGAGTCGAGCCAACTACAATTAGAGTTCGTTACTCTTGAGGAGTGGGAGCAAACGGCCGAAACGGATATTTTTGAAGGCAAACTGCTTTTGTTTATTCCGACCCTACGCTCCTTATTCTCCCTCGATATCTCAAAAAAACCAGCGCGAAATCCGGAAGAATCCAGTATTGAGGTCTCGGTACGGGGGCCAAAGGATGGATTTGTGGAAGAAGTGGGAGTCAATGTGGCGTTAATTCGGAAACGAATCAAATCAACCAGCATGGTTTATGAAACGAAAAAAGTAGGCGTTCGCACGAAAACAACCGTTGCAATTCTTTACATGCGTGACATTGTTGATCCTAAGATTGTTCAAGATGTAAAGAATAAATTAGATGATCTTCACATTGACGGAGCGTTTAGCGCCACTCAGCTAGAAGAATTAATGGAACCGACAAAAGCATTGTTTCCTTTGATGGGGTATACAGGCAGAGCAGACTTTACCGTGAACTGTATGCTCAATGGGCGTGTAGCGTTGATTGTGGATGGTACACCGGCTGCGTTGATTGCGCCTGCCAATTTATTTTTGCTTGTAAAAGCACCCGAAGATATCCACTTTACTGCTTTGTCAGCTACATTTGGTCAAACGCTTCGTTTACTTGGTTTGTCCGTATCGCTACTGCTTCCTGCATTTTTTGTTGCTATTCTTTCCTATCATCAAGATCAGCTGCCCTATTATCTGCTTGCCACTTTGGGGATTAACCGGTTGGGAATCCCTTTTGATGTGGCAGTTGAAATGTTTATTGCACTTATCTTCTTAGAAATATTGCGGGAAGCTGGTACCCGACTCCCTTCTTCAGTCGGCTCCACGGTAACGGTTGTAGGAGGACTTATCCTGGGGGATGCAGCCATTCGTGCTGGATTCTTATCCCCAGGTATCATTGTCATCGGAGCAATTACACAAATCTTTGGTTCAACTATATCGAGCCTATCATTGGCTGGAACAATTAGTATCTTACGCTTTTTTCTTTTCATTCTGTCTGCCACGCTTGGCATTTATGGCTTCTTTCTTGGAATATTTATTGTGCTCAGCCATTTAGCCTCTTTGCGTTCATGCGGCTTGCCTTACTTGGCCCCAATATCACCTCCATTTAAAGACTTGGCCAACGCTTTGTTCCGATTACCTTGGACATGGCGAAACACTCGACCGGACATGTTGAAGACACGAGATTCTACAAGGCAAGGGGATAAGCAAAAATGAGGAGATATAAAAGTATGGTTGCACTTTTCCTTCTCCTCACCCTTACCGGTTGCTGGAGCGAATATGAAGTGCAAAACATGAACTATGCTACGGCTGTTGGAATAGACTATGTCGATGGCCAATACACCTTGTATGTGCAATTGCTTGATTTCTCGACAGTGGCCAAGCTGGAGGGACAGCAAAAAGCGGAGCAGCCCCCGGTTTGGGTGGGCAAAGGCGAAGGTTCCTCGTTTACGGAGGCGGCAAATGATTTGTACAGTACATCACAACAACGCTTAAACTGGGGACAAATCTCTGCCATTTTGTTCAGCGAGAGATTGATGAAGGAAAACAAAGTCGGAGAAGTGCTGGAATTTATCAACCGTTATCGTGAAATAAGGTACTTGGTCTGGCTGTTTAGCACAAGAGAGCCTCCTGAAGAAATCTTGCTGGCAACCCCATTTTTTAGATTATCGCCAAAGGCATCCATTCTTCACAATCCCGAGCAAAATTTCAGACAGCGTTCTATCCTTGCTCCGGTCAGACTGCAACAATTTATACTGGACTCACACGAAAAGGCAAGAACTAGTTATATACCGGAATTATCGCTTCGCAAAGGTCAATGGCAGGAAAGTAATAAACCAAAAGAGCTTCTTAGGTATTCAGGCATCCAAGTATATGAACTAGACAATTATTATGCACGAATGGATCTTAAGGATCTGTCGGGAATGCCCTGGCTAAGTACTCACACGATCCGAGTACCTCTTGATTTGTTTGCCGAAGAAAAGCTTGCGGCTGTTCTTGTCGCAGAAAAACCCAAATATGAAGTGACTCCTATTGTGAAATTGAACAAGGCGTATTTCGATATTTCAGTAAAAGTGAAGGCAGGGATCAATGAATTGCATACGGACCTTACCGAAAAGGAACTCACACAAATGGCTCAGGAAAAAATAGAGGAGCAAATCCGCAAAACGTATCAAACTGCTTTTAAAGAGGGTATAGATATTTACAATTTGGGCGAATCTTTGTATCGCAAACATCCACATCAATGGAAGAGCATTGCCACAGGAAAACAGCAACTCGTTTTAAACCAAGATTCCCTGCGCCATGTAAAGGTTGAGGTGAATATTGTTTACCCTGGAAGATATAAATTACATGAACATGGTGAATCCACCTCGTGATTCTGGCAAGTGAAATTATTAACTCACCTTGCTTCTTCTGCTTAGCGTTGGGGAAGCAAGGTTTTTGTTTCCAAAAAAATAGTTTAACGTTGTAAATCCGCATTTTCCTGACGGAACCCCATCGAGAAAAATTAAAAGACGCCAAAGCTGTTTGGCTCACTCCCTTATTAAATATAGAGCATGTATATAAGGGGTTGTTAACTATTACTCAGCAATCAATCATTTTCATAGGAGACAACGACCATCATTATAATCAAGAGTATTTAAATTCTCTAGCTGAAAAAGCCAATATAGAAATCGCTGCATATGAACAAGTAGATCATCAGTTAAATCATCAGCAGGGCGCTTTGGCATCCATAGCGATTCTGGAATCGATTACTTTAAAGGTCAAGGAATTTATCCTTCAGTCTAATCATGGAGAAGAGAGACTTTAAAGATTTCAGAAGCAAAAAAAGGGGCTTCTTTCACTAATTTAGGTTCTTTTTTATCCTTGCCTGGCTGGTGAGAAACAACAGGTCACCTCCAGTAATGATAAATGGGGGTCATTTTCATGAAGGATTATAATATTGAGATTGCTCGACATTTTCAAGCTATTAGCCCAGGTTCCCTTTCTATCGCCAGAGACATGAGAAAACCAGACTGAACGGCCAGCCTGGTTTTCTTGCAGCTTATTTATTTACAAGGCCCATATCACTGGCTGGCCAAAACACCAGATTGGCCTTTCCGACGATATCCTTCATCTTGATCGTTCCGATATGCCGGCTGTCGGTACTATTGCGTCTGTTGTCCCCCAGTACAAACACCTCTCCTTCAGGCACCCTTTCCACCCCGGTAATGTCTTTCAGAGTAAAGCTGCCTGTGACTGGGCCCAGCTCCTCTTGTGTGTTGGCTGCCAGATAGGGCTCTTTGTAATGCTTTCCGTTTATGTATAGCTTGTCGTTTTTATATTCGATCTTATCCCCGGGCAAGCCGATGACACGCTTAATATAGTCACTATCCTCCGTGGCATGGAAAACAATAATATCAAAACGCTGGACATCTCCTATTTTATTCACGATCATACAATCGCCGTTGTTCAATGTCGGATTCATTGAGGCTCCGTCTACTATAACCGGGTTAAATACAAATATACGCAAAACTGTCACTAGACTGATAGCAATAATAAAGGCCTTGGCCCATTGAAAGAGCTCTCTTCTGCTGCTTCTATTTTTCAAGTATGACACCACCTGTTTTGTGCTTTACTTATTATATCATTTAAATGGAGGGAAACGAGAAATCAGCCTTTACTGCCCCGCTTGACAGAAGGAACATGCGAGTTTGCTGGCAATTGAAACTAGAAGGGGTTGAAAGACAGCTGCTATTAAATAAAAATCACCTGCAGTTTGCCGAGAAAAAAAGAATAAAAATAAAGAAAGTACGCCTCTATATAAAATAGAAACGCACTTTATCAGATATTATTCGTCTTTAATGACTATAAAAACACCACTAAAAATTAAAATTGTGCCTATCCAAAATGAAGCTCCAATTGTTTCCCCTAGCAATAGCCAACCCAAAAAGGTTCCGACAATGGGCTGGAAGAAAAAGAACAACCCCCCGCTCGAAGCATTCATCAATTGCAGACCTTTGTTCCACAAGAAAAAACCGCCAGCAGTTGATATCATACCTAAGTATAATAACCCGCCTGAAATTTCAGGCTGCAAAACACTAGATAAATCTAGATGATTTAATCTTGGGAGTACCACTGGTGTCAATAATATTACGGCAACCACAGATGAATAAGTAGTAATAACAATTTGTGAATATTGGGTGGGAACCTTTTTGATTAAAACGGACATGAATGCCCAAGTTAAAGCAGCAAGTAATAAATAAAAACCGCCTAATTTTTGGGTAACATCAATTTGCCCGCTTCCGACAATCATGCCAACTCCAATTGTTGCAAGTACAATGGAAAGACATTTTTTATCGTTATTTTTTCTTTCAAAATTAAACGTGCAAATAGGACCATAAAAGCAGGCGTAGTGGAAGTAAGAATAGCGCCCATTTGAGCGGTAGAAAGCATTGTACCCATTTCCTGTGTGACAATGGATATTGTATTACCAAATAGACCGACAAGGAAAATAATTAGCCAATCCTTTTTAGCGATACGCCATGATTGTTTCATGCAAACGCCAATCATGGCTAGTGTCATTACAGCGATTACATAACGCATCCAAACAAGCTCCAAAGGCGGGACAACTTCAACAACTACTTTTACCACAACATACACCGCGCCCCAAATACTCGCAGCGAGGGATAAAAATACGGCGCCTACTATTTTATTATTCATGTTTTTTCCTCCGTTTATGATAGAAATCTATATCCTTAACGGAGAAAAACTCTTCTACCGTTAAGGAAGAAGAATGGTTGGTACATCATTTTCAAACAATGGAGAAAACATCATGAAAATACACTCCAATTAAATTAAGTCTTTACTAAACTATAATTTAAATACAATAGGATGAAAAGGGTAATGGAGTTAGTATAGTTTCATGGACACAGTTTAATTAAGTCCTTACAATTATTTTGAGAGGATGTGTCCGAAATGGAACGTAAGCCTGCAGGCAAAAAATATAATGATGACTTT